>JAUVHF010000170.1 GCA_030593425.1 Anaerolineales bacterium | reverse complement strand
AGGGCTCAGACCCCTATGCCACCGCTTTGCTCTTGGCCAAAGCCTTAGAGAAGATCGACTACGATATCATCTTCTGCGGTAAGCAGGGGGTAGATGAAGACCATGCCCAGGTGGGGATCGCCTTGGCTGAACTGTTGGATCTACCCCACGTCTCGGTGATCGTTAAACTCGATGTCTCCGAAGATAGAAAGAGGGCCATAGCCCACCGCGAGGTCGAAGGAGGGAAAGAGGCGGTGGAGACCTCCTTGCCCGCGCTCTTCACTGCCCAGAAGGGACTAAACGAGCCCCGCTACCCCTCCCTCAAAGGGATCATGGCGGTCAAGAAAAAGACAATCGTCGAATGGGATGCCCAAGAACTGGGGGTGAGTCCCCGGGAGATAGGAAGAGAGGCGGCCAAGATAAGGATGGTGGAGGCGATGACACCGCCAGGACGAGAGGCAGGCCAGCTCTTCCAAGGGAAAGAACCGGGCGAGATGGCGAGAAAAGTAGCCCACCTCCTGCGGGAGGAAGCGAAAATCCTGTAGCCGAACACTAACCTTACTAGGAGTGGAAAGATATGTCTAACGACGTCTTGATAGTGGCCGAAGTACGAGAGGGCGAACTGAAGAAGGTCACCCTGGAGATGATAGGCAAGGGGGCGGAGATCGCCCAGGAGTTGGGCGGTGCCGTGAATGTGGTGCTGATGGGCTCCGGCGTCTCACCACTAGCCGATAGGGTAGGCCATTACGGTCTCCAGAAGGTTTATCTGGCCGATGACCCCGCCTTAAAGAACTACGCGCCTGAGGGGTACACCAAGGTCCTCACGGACCTAATCAAAGAGACCGACCCTGCCGTCGTCCTCTTGGCCGCCTCGACGCGAGGCAAAGACCTGGCTCCCCGAGTGGCCGCCAGGCTGGCGGTGGGCCTGGCTTCTGATTGTACAGGCCTAGAAGCCCAGGACGGCCGCTTGCTCATCACCCGACCCATCTACGCCGGGAAAGCGATCGCCAAGGTGGTGGAGGAGACCAGGCCCCAGATGGCCACCGTTAGACCGAACATCTTCCCGGCCCCAGAGCCTGACGCCTCTTCTACGGCGGAGGTGGAGGATATCCTCGTGGATACAGGCGACGTCTGGGCCAAGGTGATCGAGATGTTGAAAGAGGCAGGGGAGCGGGTAGAATTGGCGGAGGCCGACATCGTCGTCTCCGGTGGGCGAGGGATGAAAGGGCCAGAGAATTTCCGCCTTCTGGAGGAGTTGGCCGACGTCCTAGGGGCGGCGGTGGGTGCCTCCCGCGCGGCAGTAGATGCAGGCTGGCGGGACCATAGCCACCAGGTAGGCCAGACGGGGAAGGTCGTAACCCCTACCCTTTACATCGCCTGCGGCATCTCTGGAGCCATCCAGCACCTAGCGGGGATGAAAACCTCCAAGTATATAGTGGCCATCAACAAGGACTCTGAAGCCCCCATCTTCAAGGTGGCCGACTATGGCATCGTGGCCGACCTCTTCAAGGTGGTGCCTGTGCTCACTGAGGAGTTTAAGAAGATGAAAGCGGAGAGTTAGATCATCGATCTGCCGCTCACCCCTATTGAATGCAAAGGGCAGGTTCTGCCCGTCCTGGCATGGTTGGGCCAGGGAAACCTGCCCTACAATTGCTGACGGCGCGGAGCTCACCCGCCTGTGGGTCTGCCTGGCGCGGTACTGGAAAGAGCCAGATTGAAAACCGGCAGCAGAGAACCTCAATTAGCAAGTCTGCTTCAGTCACTTGTTAGGCGGCGCTTTGCTCTGAAAAGCCTTAGTCTTTTTGCTTTCCCTCTTTCATATTTCTTCACCATCTGCTTGGCATAGGATTTGTAATCGCGTCTTTGGAGATTACATCTTGTCGCTACAATAGCTCGATAGTGTTCGTTAAAATCTCGCTCGAAGGTTGGCCTAGACACAACTAGGTCATGGATCACATCTGAGAGATAAGAGACAAGAGCTTTCTTAAATTGCAGCGACAAAAGATTCTCACCGCGCAACGCGCCCATTTGCTTTTGTGCAACATCATCGCCTGTATTGTTCAGTGGATAGACCCACTGTCCATGCGCAAGTTTGTTCCGTAGTTCAATTATCGGGCGGAGGTCTTTCTCGAGCATATCCAAGATAGTAGCGTATTGTGAGTAGGTAGAGTGAGCGAGACTCTTGTCTGAGAGAAGAGCTTTCGGGACATTGTAATATTTACGGAAAGCAATCTCAACGGCAGTGTGCCACTGCTCAAGTTGGGTGCTTCGTGAACGTATGAAAGTCCTCTCTTGTTCATTGAAGCCATTCGGCTCATAAACGAGTTTACAAAGACGACACTCTGCCCACGCTCCTAGTAGAAGGGCGTACAGTCTCACGAAGGCGCAGATGGTCTTTTCGTCTCCGCTGGAAATTGCCGCACGGAGCGAAAGAGTGACTCGTTTTATTGCGGTGTCTATAGCTTGGAGGTTTGCCACGTGGAACCTGTACAGTTCATCTGGGGGTTTCATTGTGGGAACTCCATATATACAAGACTCCAAGGCGCCAAAAGGTACTAAGATGGAAGTCTAATACCCTTTGGCGCCCGGGAATCGAACCCGGGTAGACTCCCACAAAGTGGGTGTGTTTCCATTACACCATCACCCGACTAAATTATATCGTAAATGATGCCATAAGGCAATCAAAAGGTGCCCGCGGATTGGTTCCTAGTTTTGGTTCAAACTGTGATGTCTTAGCAGTTTAGCGGCCTAACTACTGATTAGGTCGCCATTTGTCGACCTATCTGCCCCCTGGGGCGGCTCCCTCCTGCCATCCGCACCCTATTATTTATGCGGTCTAGAAAGCGTCGTCTCTCGTCCGAGACGGGCTCGGACGCTACATTCTTGTCCCGCGCCATACGACCGCGCCCGGCGGTGGCTCTGGTGCCCTTTCCCGCCCGGGTAGTATGGGCACTGTCACTCTCTCCCAAACGGGCTTCTCCAAGTACTCCCCCATCACTCTTCGCCCCTCCTCTATCATCTCTCCGCTCTTGCTCAAGTCCCATACAGGGAGGTCAGCGAAGGCCTCGAAGACCACATGATGCAGGATAACCTTGCCCGCGCACTCCATCAAGTCGTCGAGGAGTTGCTGATACATCATAGTGGAGATAGCCCGGTTGACGATGTTGAAAACCCCCCTACTGCGCGGTATCTCTTGCCCAGCGTAGCCCACGTTGATGGCGTAGACCTCGGTGGCCCCCTTCGCCGCAGCGATGGAGATGGGCACGTTGGCGACCACAGCCCCATCGACCAACTGATGACCGGCTAGAAGCAGGGGCGGGAAATAGGCGGGGTGAGCACCGCTGGCCATCACGGCATCCACTATCTCCCCCTCGGGCTTCTCCCCCCAAAGATACAAGATGCCCCAGTTCAAATCGGCGGCCGTAAGGTAGAGCTTCACCTTAGTGATGTCGGAGAAATGGCGGACACCCTCCGGCAGATACCTCTCCACGAAGCGGCGCACTCTATCACTGGGGAAGAGGCCATCATAGCCACCAATGAAGCGCCAGGCCGCAGTGAGATAGAGGCTCAACGAGTTGCCGGGGAAGATGTCCCCCTGCTTAACGGAGCGCCAGAGGGCAGCCAGCGACTGGGCTCCCTCCAGCGTGGGGTCTGTGGCGATGAAAGCAGCGTTCATCGCTCCCGCCGAGGAGCCCACCAGGATCTGGGGTCTAATCCCCCTCTCGAAGAGGGCCAGAAGCGCCCCCACCTCCAAGGCCCCGCGACTGCCCCCTCCACTGAGCACAAAGGCTATCATCACCCACCTCCCCTGGTATCTCTAGCAAATGTAGCGTGAGCGCCGCCGCAACCTAACCCCGCCGCTGACCCAAGCGCCGTCGAATTCGCACGCGCGGTAGCGCGGTCGGCTCCAGCAAGTATTAGCATTCGGCGGATGAGCGGAAGGTTTGCGACCAATGA
>JAUVHF010000106.1 GCA_030593425.1 Anaerolineales bacterium | reverse complement strand
GCCTCACCTGGAACCCTGGAGCGGATGAGAGAGGCAGCCTGGCAACTGGCACATCCGCAAGCAGCCGAAAAGGCTGCCCGATTGATCGCGAGCTTGGCAGGATAGGGCGAGGCTCCTTGGTTCACGACGCTCCTGGTCGCTAAGCCTGCTGATAGGCTCCTAAGGTAGGTACAGAGCACCTCGCCCACTACAGCCAGCCTGCCCCGGTACTTGCCAGGCCGGGGGCCAGGGGTGGGGGATAAGCCCACCCCTACGTTTTGACGCGGAACGCCCCCAGGCCCGGGTAGGTCGCTGCGTCGCCCAACTCCTCTTCGATGCGCAGGAGCCGGTTGTACTTGGCTACCCGCTCGCTTCGGCAGGGGGCTCCCGCCTTTATCTGTCCTGTGTTGAGGGCCACTGCCAGGTCGGCGATGGTACTATCCTCGGTCTCCCCGCTCCGGTGGGAGATGACCTGGGTCCAGCCCGCTTTCCTGGCCATCTCCACGGCCGCTATAGCCTCAGAAAGAGTCCCTATCTGGTTCACCTTGATGAGGATGGAGTTGGCTGCCTTTTCCTCGATAGCGCGCTTTAGGCGTTGAACGTTAGTTACCAGTAGATCATCGCCCACGATCTGAATCTGGTCGCCTAGCCTCTGGGTAAGGAGCCCCCAACCATCCCAATCGTCCTCCGCCAAGCTATCTTCGATGGAGATTATAGGGTAGGTCTTGGTCCAATGGGCATAGAAATCGACCATCTGGGCGCTGGTCAACTTCCGCCCTTCCTTCCTCAGATGGTATGCCCCCTCTTCATGGAACTCGGTGCCTGCGGGGTCGAGAGCGATATAGATATCCTCTCCGACCTTATAGCCCGCCCTCTCTATGGCGGCCAGGATCACCTCGATCGCCTCTTGGTTGGAGCCCAATGATGGGGCAAAGCCACCTTCATCACCTACGTTGGTGTTGTAGCTTTTCTCCTTCAACACCGCCTTCAGGCTATGATACACCTCCGCTCCCCAGCGCAGGGCTTCGCTAAAGGTGGGCGCTCCAGCGGGCACGATCATGAACTCCTGGAGGTCGGTAGAGTCGGCGGCGTGTTTTCCCCCGTTGAGGATGTTCATCAGGGGGACGGGCACGGTTTTGGCCCCCACGCCTCCCAGGTAGCGATAGAGGGGCACGTCTAGGGCATTGGCCGCTGCCTTGGCCACAGCCAAAGATACGCCCAGGGTGGCGTTGGCCCCCAGGTTCGACTTATTGGGCGTGCCGTCCAGCCCCACGAGAGAAGCGTCTAGGCCCGCCTGATCGAGGGCGTCCCAGCCGATGAGGTCCTCGGCGATCTTCTCATTCACGTTCTCTACCGCCTTAAGCACCCCTTTGCCCCCATACCGCTTCTCGTCGCCGTCGCGGAGTTCCAGGGCCTCATGGCGCCCCGTGGAGGCGCCGGAGGGGACCGCCGCCCGCCCCACCGCCCCGCTAATCAAGAGGACCTCCACCTCCACGGTGGGGTTGCCCCGGGAGTCGAGGATCTCCCGCGCGTATATGTCTTCGATCATGGTCATGGTTGGGCCTCCTCATGTGAATATTCTCTGTTTGAACTAGAAAGCCGCTAATTTGCATCTACATCATGCGCTGGACATGCGCCGATGAAAGGACTTCAAGGGGACCGTTCTCATATAAAGAGCCGTGCGAATCAGGAAAATATCGAACTGCAAATTGTCGATGAAGTCCATAATCCTGCTCCCACGGCTTACGTCTGGCATCTTGAATCATGTCAGCTGCCATCAAACCCAGTTCCATCTTCGTCTCAACTGCGGACCCACCCACGATAGCTTGTGCTGTACTACCCAGTACCACATCCGTAAGTTGAATTAGTTCAAAGTTTTCCCTTAGTTCATCATTATTAGCCTCGTCCGCACTCGATGGAATGGTTATCACAGGAGACTGCACGTGTACTTCTGGATACTTTCTCGGCGTTGTCTGTCTTCTCCGCCTAATGATGTCTTTAACTTTCCAGGGGACGTACTTCTCAAAGTTATCAACATTGCCCCCAGTTTCGCGCAACAATTCAAGCGACCCTGATCTCCTCGTTTTCTCATGTGAGTAAATTTTCACTTCCATGTAGTCCAGTGTGTTAAAATGCCACGGTATAGCGTCATAGAATGCCATTGCAGTGAAAAAGTTGTATGCGTGATAATCCCTTTCAAAACGATCGGTCCTAAAGGAAGGTGACCGAGTATCAACAGCGAGGATATGAACATCACATTTCTTTGATAAGAAATCCCGATAGCATTTCAGCCATCTGCGTGCAATCCTTGCCTTACGACTGTAAGGCCCTTTCCAACGGCCTGGTAGATCAACAAAATGGATGACTCCCTCGTAGCCATGCCTTTCCTGCTTCAGAACCTGCAGCACACTGAGCTCATATCTTGCTGGGACCAAAATAAACGCGACAATAAACCACCGATCCGTTCCATATGTCCCGCTCTCATCATGATAAGCGTTGAACACGAGCGGCTCAACTTCTACAGTAAATAGTGGAAGTTGTGCCAATCTTCGCTCCTTCGTGATTCTACCTGGCCTTCAACCCCAGTGCATTGTAGAGCCCCTGGAAGTCGAAATGTTTCTCTAATAGTTTCTCGAACCGCTCGATTTTCTTCTTCTGGTGGAAACGGGTCTTCCCGAAGTAGCGCTCGATGATCTCCACCGCGGTTAGCGTGTCCTGGCCCACCAAAATCATGGGCACCCCTAACTCCTCGGCTCGCGCCAGGATGACGGCGTTGGGATGCAGGTTGCCGGTGAGGATTAGGCATTTGGTAGAGGTCTCCAAGGCCGCCACTTGGATATCCGGCCGGTCGCCGCCGGTGATGACCGCTTTGTTGGGCTTGCGGCGGAAGTAGGAGAGGGCACTATCCACACTCATAGCCCCGATCATCAGATGTTCCACTAACTCATCCGCCTTCTCCGGGGAGTTGAGTATCCGTCCCCCTAGAACCTCTGCTAACTCTCCCACACTCATGGAGAGGAGAATCCGCTCTTCCGGCAAGACAGCATAGACCTTTATCCCCCGATCTTCCAGGAACGGCCTCACCGTCCTCCGCACGTATTCGAGCCTCCGCTTAGGGACGGTGTTGAGGACAGCCCCCAACATCGATTCACCAAAAACCTCCTGGCGCAGGAGCAGGCTATTCAGGGATAGATCGTTCTCATATCTGATGATAACCAACTCCCAGGCCCCCAGAAGTTCCGCTACCTTTTGAGATGGAAGACCCACCAAGGCTCCATCGTTCAGGGAGGCCCCGCCTCCCAAAAGCATCACATCCTTATCTTTAGACGCCTGCTCATAGGCTTTCTTTATGCGTTGCTTTACGTCCATCCTCTCCCCCTTGAGGATCGATTCCAGGGTGACGGGGTCGAGGCAGACCGGGGCCAGGACCTCTGAACCTTCCTCTAGTTGAAAGAGTTCCTTGATGGACTCCACATCTTCATCTATGGCGCGCCCCTTTATCCGCTTGGCCGTGCTGCTTATGGGCTTCATATAGCCCACGCGGAACCCATCGCGGCGGAACCTCAAACCCAACCCTACACATAGCGAACTCTTGCCGGAGAAGGCCTCCGCCGAAGTCACATATACCGCCACCGTCTTTTCAGCCATTTCTCCTCCTTCGCGACTGAGGCAGGGATAGAGCCTCCTCAATCATTGGAGAGCCATCCTCAGGTCGACAGCCACCGCTCCCTTTCCCTCCTCGCAGACTATAAGGGGGTTTATATCCAGTTCTACGATCTCTGGGAAATCGGTCACCAGTTGAGAGACTCGCAGGATGCAATCTATGATCGCTTCTAGGTCGGATGGGCTCTCCCCTCGCACGCCCCGCAGTAGACTATAGCCCCGGATCTCGGAGAGCATCTCCCTGGCCTCCCAGCGGGCCACCGGCGCGATGCGGAAGGTCACATCTGGGAGGGCCTCGACGTAGATGCCACCTAAACCGAAAGCCAAGAGGGGCCCAAATTGTGGGTCGCGGCTCATCCCCACCAGCACCTCATGGCAACCCTCAACCATCTCCTGAACCAGCACCCCCCATATCTCAGCCTCTGGCATGAACCGCAAGGCTCGATAGTTCAAAAGGTCGAAACTATCCCTAACCTCATGGGGCCCCCTTATATTGAGCCTTACCCCTCCGATGTCCGTCTTATGTAGGATATCGGGAGAGGCCATCTTCATGACCACCGGATAGCCGATGCTTTCAGCCGCCTCAACCGCTTCCTCTGGGTTCCTGCCCAATACCGACTGGGGCAGGGGGATACCATAAGCCTCCATCACCCTGCGCGCCTCAGCGTCCCCCACCGTAAGCCTTCCCTCAGAACGGACTCGCTTGAAGACCTCTTGCACCCATGGGGGGTGGACCTCGAACCGCTCAATCTTCCGAGGAGGGTTGTCCAGAAATCTGCGGCGCTGATACATGGCCAACATCGCCTTAACCGCCCGCTCCGGGAAGTCGTAGTTGGGTATGCCATAACGGCGCAGAATCTCTCTTCCCGGCTCGGTCATCTCCCCACCCATGAGGCAAGCCAACACCGGCTTATCATATCTCTTTGCCGCCTCGCCCACCGCCTCCGCTATATCCTCCACATGCATCACCACCTGGGAGAGGAAGATGGCGATCACCCCATCCACATTGACATCCTGAAGGACCGTATCCAGAGCATATCGATATCGCTCGGCGTCGGCATCTCCGAGGCAATCTACGGGGTTGTAGACACTGGCCGCAGGGGGCAACCTTTCCTTCAGCCGATCTACCGTCTCCCGGTTCAAGGAGGCCATCTTCAGCCCCACACGCTCTACCTCGTCGGAAGCCATGATCCCCGCCCCTCCGCCGTTGGTGACGATGGCTATTCGTCGTCCCCTTATCAAGGGCTGCTGGGAAAAAGCGACAGCATAGTCGAAAAGATCCTCCACCGAGTTGGCTCTCACCACCCCTGATTGTCGCAAAGCAGTATCGTAAGCCTTCTCGGAGCCGGCCAGGGTCCCAGTGTGAGAGGAGACGGCACGAGCGCCGGCCGCTGTTGTTCCCGCCTTGATGATGACGATGGGGGTATTCTGGCTGACCCGGCGGGCTACCTCCATGAACCGGGTGCCGTCTACGATACCTTCCAGGTAGGCAGCGATGACTTTGGAGTGGGGATCACGCCCCCAAGCCTCAAGCATGTCTATCTCGTTTATATCTGCCTTGTTCCCCAGACTCACAAACCGGGAGAAGCCCACTTTCTCGCCAATCGCCCAGTCCAATATGGCCGCCAAGAGAGCGCCCGACTGGGACATGATAGCGATATCGCCCTGCTCAGGCATCCCTCGGGCGAACGTAGCGTTCAAAGGGCAGAGGGTGTCTATTATGCCCAGACAGTTGGGGCCGATGAGGCGCATACCGTAGCGGCTGGCTATCTCTGCTAACCTCTTCTCCTCTCTCAGCCCCTGGCCACCCACCTCCCGGAAGCCAGCGGTGATGATCACCACCCCTCGCACCCCCTTCTGGCCACACTCCTCCAAGACCCGAGCCACTATGGGGGCCGGAACCACGACCACCGCCATCTCGATCTCCCCAGGGACATCGAGGACGCTGGGGTAGGCTCTAAGACCCAGGATCTCATCGGCCTTGGGGTTGATGGGGTAGACCTTGCCTTTGTAGCCGTATCGGAGGAGGTTCTTCAAGACGCCATGGCCTAACTTCTCCTCATCGCGAGAAGCGCCGATGACGGCCACGGATTGGGGAGAAAAGAAGAACTCGAACATGATGCCTTTAACC
>JAUVHF010000065.1 GCA_030593425.1 Anaerolineales bacterium | reverse complement strand
CTCATCATGGCCTCCACTTTTCTTTTCTTTTTCAGCATGCATCTCCTCATCACCCCTCTCCCCTTGTATATCAAGGAGGTGGGAGGCGAACCCTCGCAGATCGGCTTGGTGATGGGGATGTTCGCCCTCACCGCGGTCCTCTCCCGCCCCCTCGTGGGACGGCTGGTGGACACTTGGGGGCGAAAGCCAGCGATGCTCATCGGGAGCGCCATCTTCATCCTGGGGCCCCTCTTCTACATCCTGGCCCGCTCGGTACCTTCGCTCTTTCTGGCCCGCATGTTCCACGGCATGGGTATAGCCGCCTTCACCACCGCCTACTCCACTCTCGTTGCCGACCTGGTGCCGCCGCCCAGGCGAGGGGAGGCTTTGGGCCTGGCCGGGGTAGCCCCGCCCCTTTCCATCATGTTGGCCCCGCCCCTGGGAGATGCTCTCCTTCCTAGGCTGGATTTCTCCCTCCTCTTCGTCGTCTCTGCTGTGGTGGCGGCTTTGAGCCTCCTCGTGGCTATCCCCATCCGGGAGGCCGCCCGCGCCGCGAACCCTCAAAAAGCACCTGGCTTCCTGGAGACCCTCAGCGAACGATACGTCTGGACGCCTTCTCTCTTGATCGTGGCTGTGGGGCTGACCTATGGCTCCCTCCTTACCTTCTTGCCCCCCTTCGGCGTGGAGAAGGGGATAGCCAATGTGGGGCTCTTCTTCACCGCCTATGGCCTGATGACCATGATCGCGCGGATGCCATTGGGACGCCTGTCAGATAGGGTGGGACGGATAACGGTCATCGTCCCAGCGACGATGCTTTTGGCCCTGGCCCTGGCCGGGTTGAAGGTGGTGGGGGATGTGAAGTTATTGATAGTAGTGGCTATCCTCTACGGCTTGGGGCTGAGTGGAACATGGACGGCTACGATGGCCTTGGTCATTGACAAGGCCCCGCTGGAGGTGCGAGGCACGGCTATCGGGGTGCTCTACGCCTGTTTCGACTTGGGCATCGGACTGGGGGGCGTGGCCGTGGGCCCCCTGGCCGGGATGATGGGATACGGCGGGATGTACCTACTCCTGGGGCTTATCGCCCTGGTAGGAGTAGCGGCCTTCGTGGGGCTGATGGGGAGGGAATCGCCCCAGAGGAGAATCGACTGATAAGGAGGGTATATAGAGATGGCTGGGAGGAAGCGTACCTGGGAAGAGGAGAGTCTCTCCCTTGGAGACCTCGTAAACTTCTCCAGGAGGATGCTTTCGTTTGCCAAGGGGGCTCGCGATCTCGCTGAGACTACTGGATTGCCCAGAGGGGCTCTTCGAGACTTGGCTACTATACTGTTGGATATCGAGGAGGGTGTGAGGGAACAGACAGGTGTCGATCTGACTCGGAAACTTCAAGATTATCTAGCCAGGGTTATCCCCCAAACCTCCGAAGAGAGACCATCGGCGGAAGAGATCTCTGATGTCGACCGACAGATTGAGGAGATCAACGGTACGTTAACCCAACTTTATGGGGCGGGGTGGTTTCGCAACTCGGAGAAGATCGGCGTTATCTTTCGGGTGTGGGAGAAGTTAGTCGCCGCTGGTTACGCTCTCCCCCGTGAACAGTTCGACCGAGGCTCGGAATATTTCCAATTGATCGATGATTTCCGGGAGAGGCTAGGTCAACTTCAGCCCTCTGTGGAGAGTGTGGAAGCGCTAGCCAGCATGGTTGAGCCTATGGTGGAGCGAGCGAAGGAACTGGTTCGCCTCTACGGCAGGGCTGAACTACCGGACACGGGCTTCTCAGGGCGGGTTAGGGGAGCCCCAAATTACGTGAAGATCCTTTTGGAAGCGGTGGCAAATCGTCGTCCTCGGTACTATTAGCCATACCCAAAATGGCGCTCAGCGGTTCTTGTCCCCGGGCCTATAGCCCTGGCAGAGGTGCGGCCTTCGTGGGGCTGATGGGTGTACGTCCGAAAGAGAGGATGTAGCGGTGGGGTTTATCCTGCCTACAGTGGGCCAGGGCTTGTCTCCGCCCAGTTATATCGTCATGTAGCGTCGGAGCTTGCCTCCGACGAAAACACGACCTAGAGGGAGGCCACTGATGATAAAGGAGTAGGGCGGGCATAGAAACCCGCCCTATGAGAAGGAGGCATCAGACGAGGGGTCCCTATTTAGCCCGGGGCATAATCGGCCTTCCCATTCCTGCCGGTTAACGCTTTCCTCTTCTCGTCCAGAAGCACGTGGAAACTCTGGGCCCAGGGTCTATCCCGCAGGAAGGTCTTCACCCGGGGCCAGGTCTCCCGGAAGAAGGCGCTATCCTTATAAGCCTCCAGCGCCGCGGGGCTCTCCCACTCGCTGACGGTGAAGAACTCCCCTAGCCCCTCCAAGTCCGCGACCACGCGCAGGGAGAGACACCCCTGGGCGGCCCTGATGCGGTCGTAGATGGTCTCGAAAAACTGCCTAAACTCTTCCACCTTGTCGGGGTGGATCTTTAGGGAAACAAGGCGCACTATCATAATATCGCCTCCTTTTTCCTCCGGCAACGATGGCGAGGTTTGACCTATTAAACACAGAAGCCGCCCAAAGGTTACGGGGGGCACTAACTTAATGTGGGTTCATCGCCCTCGCGGGGATGGTGGTGTCTGTGGGGCTGCCGGGGAAAGACTAAATAGGGTTTCAAATCTGGCCAAGGTTACTCAGATAGATTCTTTCTCCATTCCATAAGTGCCAAACGCAACAGGATGCTTAAAGTGTTGGCCACGCGAAACGTAAGCTTGTACTTTTGTCGAATTTCGTTACCCGGATGCAGCCTATTTCTGAAGATATGAACGAGTTCACAAACGGCCCTGATTGACGAAGACGGGAAAAAGCCCTCTATCCGGGTAGCCTCGTTCAAGAGTTTCCCCAATTCAACCTTGAGTATGTTTTCACCCTTTGAAGTGTTTGACAATCCGCGTTGGTGATACAAAATCCCTAGCAGGACGCTCTCCAGAAGCGCTCCGCAAAGTGAAACTGTAGCGATGGCCATCTGCAGGTTGATTGCCTTGTCTAGTTCCTCCAGAATCTTCAAAGAACTCTGCAGACCGTTCTTGGGCACCACAATTGCGAGGCCCTGCCCCAACTGTGCAGGCTCTACCTGTTTGCCTTGAATAGCAGCATCGAACGATACTGAAAAAGCCTGGACGAATCGTTGTCTTTCGGCAGGGCTATCAAACTGTTCGTTCTGGATGGTCTCGAGGATGGAGAGCGCGACATACGCAGAATACCGTTGAACGGCCTTCTCAACATGAGCCAACTGAGCGCCATCGCCTAGGCCGGCCGATTCCAATACGCGGTCTTCTTCCAGAGCTTTTTCAAAGAATGATACTGCTTTGGACATATCGTCATGTAATGTTGAGAATCCTAGCCTGAAGAAGATGTGACCCTTATGCAAGTGCATCCACTTCGGCTCCAAATCGGCCACAAAGAATTTCAGCAGGTCTTGCCAAAAGCCGCTCTCCGCGGCTCGGTCCTTACGCTCCCGTATCGTGAACCCAATATGATCTGCGTATGGTGCCCAGGTGCGATCGTTCCTGGGATTAAGGAGCTCGGCGGCGCTCAAGTGCGACCTCAATAGCTCTGTGGCTTCGTCAAATTTGTTAGCTTTCAACAGGGCTTCTATCTTGGGTTGCATGATAAACGCTATCCCTTCTCCATCAGCACCGACCAGAAGTGCCTCACTATGTCTCTTCAGCGGCATTCTCGTTCCCTCGTTTGCTCTTTCAGTATAGCACATCTTTTCTTTCCTCACGACAAGCTCTTCGCCCCCAAGAGTTGACTATCCTCCCTGGCCCTGGATTTCAAATCCAGGGCCAGTCCTGACTGATTTGGGTTAGGGCCAGACCGCCCCCCAACCCTTGACAAACCAGAACACCTGTGCTATGATTTTGTTGGGATTTGGTCATTTCTCATTCGACCCAGGTGGTCGTTTCCCATTTTTTGGATTTAACCACCTCCCCTGCGCCTAGAGGGGGTATAGGCATATCTCGCCTGCCAGTCACCTTTGCACCTTTTGCCTCAACTCCTCCCAACTCACGGTGTTGGCTATGTCCTTGGCCTCCGCCCAGCCCCGCCGGGCCATGGCCACCCCCAGAGGCATGAGCCCTAGCCCCTCCATGTGGTGGGCGTCCGTCCCAATGGCCAGGAGCACCCCCTCTTGGATGGCCCGCTTCGCGTGCGCTCCATTCAGGTCGAGTCGGTTGGGTTGGGCGTTTATCTCCAGAATCGTCCCCGTCTTCGCCGCCTCCCTAACTATGGCCTCGAAGTCGAGGACTATCTCCTCCCTCTGGCCGAGAAGCCTTCCGGTGGGGTGGGCGATGATGTCCACATGGGGGTTCCGAATGGCGGCCAGCATCCTTTGGGTTATCTTCTCCCTCTCCTGCCGGAGCCCGGAATGGATGGCCGCCACTACCAAGTCCATCTCCCCCAGAATCTCGTCGGGCAAATCGAGCGTCCCGTCGCCCCTGATCTCCACCTCTGCCCCCGCCAGCACCCGGAAAGGGGCTGACTTCTCGTTCACCCACTTGATCTCCACCCTCTGCTCCGCTGCCCTCTCCGGTGTCATCCCTCGCGCAACACCCAAACCCCTAGTGTGGTCGGTGAGAAGGATATAGTCGTAGCCTCTAGCCTTGGCTGCCTGGGCCATCTCCTCGACGGTGTGGACGCCGTCCGAGTAGTTGCTGTGGAGGTGGAAGTCGCCTCTCATATCCCCATCGGTGACTAACTGGGGTAGTTTCCCCGCCCTAGCAGCCTCTATCTCCCCCCTCGCCTCCCTCATCTCCGGGGGTATCCAGGGGAGGCCTATCGTCTCGTATACCTCTTCTTCGGTGGGGCAAGTTATCTCCCTCCCGCCCTCCTCCTTGTAACCATACTCGCTCAGGCTGAGCCCCCGGTCTAAGGCCAGGATGCGCAGTTGCACGTTGTGCTCCTTGGAACCGGTGAAATATTGCATAAGACTGCCAAACCGCTCCTCGGAGAGCACCCGCAGATCGACTTGGAGGCCGTTATCTAGGATGACAGAGGATTTAGTGTCGCCTTGGAGGAGCACCTCGGCCACCGGGGGGAGTTTGACGAAGGCGGACATCACCTGGGTGGGCTGGGCGGTGGTGGCTAGGATATCGATATCGCCGATGGTGGGCTTGCGGCGGCGGAGGCTCCCCACGGGGACGATATTCTCCGCCGGGGAGGTGGCCCGCAGCCGCTTCACTATCTCCTGGGCGATGGGCAAGGCGGTGCCCAAGAGCGACCGCCCGGAGAGACGGTGGAGCATCTCAATGCCGTGGAGGATCTTCTCCTCTGACCTGGCCCCCAGGCCGGGCAGGTGGCGCAACCTCTCTTCCCGAGCCGCCTGCTCCACCTCGGGGATAGAGGTCAGGCCTAGTTTCTCATGGAGGAGTTTGGCCGTCTTGGGGCCTACGCCGGGGATGGTAAGAAGTGAGAGCACCCCATCGGGGACCTGCTCCTTCAACTTTTCATAGTAGCCCAACTGTCCGGTGCTCAGGAGTTCGTCGATCTTCTTAGCGATCGCCTCTCCCACCCGGGGCACCTCCCGCAGCCTTCCCTCCTTCCAGAGTTCTTCCAGGGCTACGGGGTGATGCTCGATGGAATCGGCGGCCCCACGGTAAGCGTTGACCCGATAGAAGTCCCCTCCCTGGATCTCCAGCATATCCGCGATCTCGCGGAAGATCTGACCGATCTCTTTGTTATTCATAGCCCCCTCCCATAGAATCAAGGGTATCAAGAGGCTCTTTACTTCTATTATATCACAAGGAGGTCCACCTACACGTTGACCTTGACGGGCCAGCGTAACTGTGTTAAAATAACCCTAAATTCAGAAAAGGCGATAAACAGGAGGAGTAAGCGGACCGGAGTTGGCAGAGAAGGGGGGTCAGGGGCTGAAAACCCTCCGCAACGAAAGCCGCCGAAGGTCGCCTGGGAGCCGGAGGACTGAACGGCCAAGTAAGTTCTCTCGGGTGAGCCCGTTATAGCGAAGAGTGCCGGTTTAAGCCGGAATCGAGGTGGTACCGCGGCCCCTTCCGTCCTGGAGATGGAAGGGGTTTTTATAGGAGCCTGTCCTGGCACGCCCTGTCCCCTAGCCCACTTCCGCCAGGACTGGAGCCGAACCCGACAGGGTCTTCCTTACAGGATCCCGAGGGAAGGGATGACAGGCCAGGGGCCGATGATGCCCTCGCACAACCTGTCCCGGGGGAGGGGAGGTTCAAATGGCTAAGCAGAAGATGTCCAAGACCTACGATCCTAAGACGACTGAGGGGCGGCTTTATGAGTTTTGGGAAAGTAGGGGTTATTTCACCCCCCAGGTCGACACGGAGCGGAGGCCTTTCGTCATCTCCATGCCCCCCTCCAATATCACAGGGGAACTGCATATCGGGCATGCTCTCACTATGACCGTCCAAGACATCATGATCCGTTGGCACCGGATGCGGGGCGAGCCCACCCTCTGGCTGCCAGGCAGCGACCACGCTAGCATCGCTACCCATAACGTGATCGAGAGGGGGTTGGAAAAGCGAGAACTGGACGATCTTCTCAGGGGGATAGGATATCCGGTGCCCTCGGATGGTCGGTCACTGGCCCGCCATGATCTGAGCAGGGAGTGGTTTGTCAAGTTGGGCTGGGCCTGGAAGGAGAGATATGGCGGCTACATAAACCAGCAACTCCGACGGCTGGGGGCCTCCTGTGACTGGACAAGGGAACGTTTCACCATGGACGAAGGCCTTTCGCGAGCGGTCCGGATGGCTTTCGTTCGCCTCTATGAGAAGGGTTTGATCTATCGAGGCAAATATCTCGTCAACTGGTGCCCTCGTTGTGGGACGGCTATCTCGGACTTGGAGGTGGAGCACGAGGAGGAGCGAGGCAAACTCTACTGGGTGCGCTACCCCCTGGCCGTCCGTAAAGGATCCCGAGGGAAAGGCGGATATATCGAGGTGGCTACAACCCGTCCGGAGACGATGCTGGGAGATACGGCGGTGGCCGTCAATCCCGATGATGAGCGCTACAAACGGTTAGTGGGGAAGATGGCTATCTTACCCCTCTTGAGTCGCAGGATTCCCATCATCGCTGACCGAGCGGTGGATATGGAGTTCGGCACCGGGGCGGTGAAGGTCACCCCAGGCCATGATCCCCACGACTACGAAATCGGCCAGCGGCATAATCTACCCATCGTTAACGCGATGAACCCAGATGGCACCATGAGCGAGGAGGCGGGCCCCTACGCCGGGTTGGATCGGTATGAGGCTAGGGAACGGTTGCTGGCTGACTTGGAGAAGGAAGGGTTGTTGATCAAGGTCGAAGATCACCTTCACGCGCCGGGGCGGTGTCAGCGTTGCCATAGTATGATCGAGCCTCTCATCTCCGAGCAGTGGTTCATCAAGATAAAGCCTTTGGCCGAGCGAGCCTTGGATGCGGTGCGCGAGGGGCGGATAGAGATCATCCCTGAGCGGTTCGCCAAGGTCTACTACAATTGGCTAGAGAATATCCGCGACTGGTGTATCTCCCGGCAACTCTGGTGGGGACACCGCATCCCCGTCTGGTATTGCAGCGATTGTCAAGAGGTTATTGCCTCTATCGATGAACCGCGCCAGTGTGCAAGTTGCAAGGGGACGAACCTTCGCCAGGACCCGGATATCCTGGACACTTGGTTCTCCTCGGCGCTATGGCCCTTCTCCACCTTGGGCTGGCCCGATGATGCCGAGGACCTGCGCTATTTCTACCCCACGACGGTGATGGAGACAGCCTATGATATCCTCTTCTTTTGGGTGGCCCGGATGATCATGATGGGGCTGGAGTGCGGGGGCGATATCCCCTTCCATATCGTCTATCTGCATGGCCTGGTCAGGGATGAACATGGTGAGAAGATGAGCCGCTCCAAGGGCAACGTTATCGACCCCTTGGAGGTGATGGACGACTACGGCACCGATGCCTTGCGCTTCACCCTCATGACCGGCAGCACTCCAGGCAACGATATGAGGCTCTCTCTGCAGCAAGTGGAGGCTAGCCGCAACTTCGCCAACAAGATATGGAACGCCGCTCGTTTCGTGACCAGCAACCTACCTGAGGGGTACGACTTGCCCGACCTCAATCCCTGGGAGCGTGACCTTACCCCACCTGATCGTTGGATCCTCAGCCGGCATAACCGTCTCCTAAGTGAGGTGAACCGCCTCACGGAAGGCTATCAGTTTGGCGAGGCGGGGCGTCAGATACACGAGTTCCTTTGGGGGGAGTATTGCGATTGGTACATCGAGGCCAGCAAGGTGGCCCTCTACGGCGATGACGAGA
>JAUVHF010000064.1 GCA_030593425.1 Anaerolineales bacterium | reverse complement strand
TAGATACCCACAACTAGATGATAATCCGCTGGAGGCAGATCTTCGGGCAACAGGACCCCATAGTTATCGACTAGCAGCTCTCCTGGGGCCCAGGTGGTCGTCGGCCTTGAGCCAGCCACCGGCTCGCTATCCCGCTGGGCCAGAAGGTGCCCCTCCCCATCCAAGAGATGAACGAATACCTTAAACCTCTCATCCATCTCTGCCTCTGCTCGCCAGAAGAGGGTCAGGCGGACTATCTCCCCCGCCTTTACTTCCTCCTCGACCAGGCTATAGCCGAGAAGGGTGATCCCATCTTCTAGGTTAACCTTCAGAGGTTGTCGAGGAGACGATCTGGCCGGCGTTCCATATAGCGCCAGCCTGAGGTCTCCATACCAGCCATCCCAGGCTCTGAAGCCATGTTGGTCGAGCCAACTCTCTATCAAATGGCCGCTCTTACCCTCGTCCCAAAAGAGGGCCCACAGCCGCTTGTGTTCGTCGCTTATCTCCTCTAGTCGTCCCTCGATCTCGTTTTCCTTCGGCAAGGGATAGGGATATAAGGGACCCTCATAATAGCGAGCGAATGCCTCCACCTGTTCAGGGGGATCGAAGACTATGCCTTCCCCTTCCTGAGAGCGGCTAGCCAAATCCTCAGCCAAACGGTGATAATCCTCCAGGTCATATTCCCCTTCCAGGCGATACCTTTTCCCATAGAGAGAGACGGTGTTGCCATCGGGCAGGAGGTATCGCCATATAGAGTCGAAGAGCTCGTCGAAGAAAAGGGGCATCTCCTCCCTCATCCCCAAGGCCTTGCGGGCAGCGGGCGTTATATCGGTGCCCGTAACCGATACCAGGTAGTCGCATTCTAAGAGCCGCAAAAGGAGGGGGCGATCCAAAGCGTCTGGCTCGCCAAAACGACACCACTCCATCCCTGGCTCCCCATAGGTGAGGAATTTGAAGGTCGAATAGTTAAAGTAGGGAGCGTTGATCAGAAGCGCAACGCCCACCTTCTCCCAGCCCTTAGAGAGCATATCCTGATGGATAAGACCGACAACCTGAGGCCCTATCCAGTATCCTCGGTCGGTCTCCCCGGAAGCCGGCAACCGGATATATCTGCCCCGGGCGAAGAGGCTTACCTCCCCTATCAGGGGCAGATCCATGGTCGCCTTCTCTCCCAGCCAAGTCAGTTCATCGAAGGAGAGGGCGAGGAACTGGGTCAGGCCCCCAGCGACAACCACGGCTAGGAGGAGAGCCCTCACCGCTACTTTCCGCAACCTCATCGCGCCGCGAGCGGTGATGAGAGCAACGGCAGGAAGAGCCGGCACCCAAAAACGGGGGCTTTCGGTGCGGGATAGGGTGAAGACGAAATAGGGGACGGCCAGCCAGAGAAGAAGGGTCGCCATCTCACCACTCACCGGCCTGAAAATTTTCTTCCCGGAAAGAGTCTTCAATCGAGGGTAGGCCAAAACGAGGATGGCTAGAAGAAAGAGAGCGAAGTAAAGGCCGCCCAGGTGCTCCCCAGCCATAATCGAGAGGTAGCGGGTGTAAGTGAGGGGGTTAGTCAAGTTCAGCAGCCGTCCCCAGGCGTTCCCCCGGCTATAGGCGATGAAAAACAGTCTTCTCAGGAAGCCGATATTGGGGAGGGACCAGATGGAGCCCACTACAGCGCCTATGGAGAGGGCAGATAAAAGGTTCGTCCCTGGGCTGGCCGGCCTAGTGATAAGAAAGAAGGTCGCCCACAGGAGAAACCAGGATAGGGGAAGCAACCAAACGCCCAGAGCGAACTGAGATAGGTGATCCCGGTTGGGGAAAAACCAAACAAAGATCAGAAACGCAGCCCAGATCCCCTGAAGCCAGGGGGATCTTACCAAGCCTGGTAGGCCTAATGCTTTCGTCCTCAGGCTGGGTCCTATCTCCCTAAGCGCTCCCGAACGGAGGAAGAGGTATATCGCTGGCCCTCCCACAAAGACCAAGAAGGGCCACTTGGTCAAGAGACCCAACCCCAGGCTCAGCCCCCAGAGCAAAGAGTACCTTCGTTGGCCAAAACCATCGACCCTGGTCAGCAAAGAGATGCTCAGAGCCACCATGGCCGTCAAGGCAAAATCGGGATAGGCGGTCCGTGATAGGTTGAAGAGGATCGGGTAGGCGGAGACGGCGAAGGCGGCTAGCAAGCCAACCCCCCGGCCATACATTTTGCACCCCATCCCGTAGACGGAGAAAAGGAGGATGAAGAGATAGAGCATGTTCCCCATCAGGGCCACATCGACCGAGAGGCCAAAGAGACGGTAGAGGGGCAGGGCGGGGAGCCAGGGCAGAGGTGGCCGGTTCCAGGACCAGGTCATCACCTCGAAGAGGCTCCTTAGGTTGACTTGCTGCAGGATATCGTTATAGACCATGGTCCGCACCAGATGGTCTGGCTGATCCCATCCCAAGATGGTCGCGCTCTTCGATAGATAGAGCCAGTTGTTCACTCCGTGGAAGATCGAGAGAAGAGCCAAGAGCAACAGATCGAGCCCTGGCCTGGTCCAGGATCTACTTCTAGAGGGAGCGTTGGTTGAAGAAGTCATGCCGTTAGTCTACCACTGGCGCCTTCGCACGTCTAACCCTTCTCGAGATCGGCTTCGAGACCGATCCCGCCCCAGGGAGCACAAAGGCCTTTCATCACTAAGGGCAGGTCGTTGTTCCCCCCTTTGCGTAAATGAGGGCCCTACTCCTAAAGCGGGGGAAAATGAAACCGCCGACTACCCTCTAGAGAGTTTGTGCGCACCGTTGGGGTAGCAACTGAAATCCGATGAGGGTCTAAAAGGGGAAAATCTGCACCAGGGGAGATCAGCCGGTCGCCAGAAGAGAGGCGATGTGGCGATGAAAAACGGCGCTCTTGAGCCGCCTCATTCGAAAAGGGTTCTATGGCTGGTGACCCAATCGAATAGCCTCTTGGTGCCCTCTCTCACCGACACCTGGGGGGTCCAGGCTAACTCCTGGTGAGCCTTGCTTATGTCGCTGATATAGACCCGCTGGTCGCCTGCCCGCCAGTCGCTGAACTCCGCCTCCACCGAGTGTCCCAGGAGTTCTTTCAGTATCTCCTTGAACTCCACCCATACGGATATCGTATTCTCTCGCCCTCCTCCGATGTTGTAGACCTGGCCTCTCGCCGTCTCGATTTGTTCCACCGCTGACTCAAAAACCGTCAGGAGATCGTCGGCGTAGAGGATATCCCTTACCTGCTTGCCGTCGCCGTAGATGGTGATGGGGCGTCCCAAAAGGGAAGAGATCAAGAAGTGAGCCAGCCACCCCTGGTCCTCGTTACCGAACTGGCGGGGGCCATAGATGCAAGACATGCGGAAGACGACGGTAGGGAGGCCATAGATGCGAGCGTAGTCTCTGACGTATTGATCGGCCGCCCCCTTGGAACAGCCGTACGGGGAGTGGAAATCCATAGGGTAGGACTCAGAAACACCTTGTATATTTGCGAAGTCGTACCGACCGCCTTCATCCAGGACCTCTATGCTCTCCAGAGCACCGTACAGCTTATTGGTGGAGGTGAAGACGACGATCGGTTCGTTTTTGCATCTCCTCGCTGCCTCCAGAACGTTGAGGGTGCCTAGGGCGTTGATTTCGAAATCCTCTCTGGGGTCGAGGACCGAAGTAGTGACCGCCACTTGTGCAGCGAGGTGGTAGATGAGATCTACCTCACCTACCACCTTCTCTAGCCTCTGCGCATCCCTGACGTCGCCCCTTATGAGTTGAAAAGCCTCTCCGTGATTCTCGCGGAGCCAGGCGACGTTCTTCTCCGTTCCCCTCCGTGCCAGATTGTCGTATATTACCACCTCCTGGCCTTTGGAGAGGAGTCTATGGGCCAGGTTGCTCCCGATGAACCCTGCTCCCCCGGTGATTAGGGTTTTCAAACCCTCCCCTCCTTTCCCATCCCTCGGGATCCCTGCGGGACAGGGATCTCTACCAGTAACCCCATCCTCGTAACCTCTCCATGACCTCCTCTTTGTCTTGGTCCCTTCCCGACCTCTCCGCACCCTCCTCAGATGTAGGAACGGTGCAGGGCTCACAGCCGATGCTCCGGAACCCCCTGTCGTAGAGGGGGTTATAGGGGAGGTTGCGGCTACGGATATATACCCAGATGTCATCTTCCTTCCAGTGCAAGATGGGGTGCACTCGATAGATGCCATTCTCCCTCTCGCTGATATATTTTTCTTTAGAACGGGCTACGTGCTCATCATGGCGTATGCCCACAAAGCAAGCCTTCCAACCTTGCTCCTCCATAGTCCGCTCCGAAGGCTCGATCTTCAACCAATAGCAACACCTTTCCCGCTCTCCCTTAACTTCTTCATAGGTCTTGTGGGGTCGGGCTATGACCAGGTCTAGGTTCCACTCCTCTTTCAGCCAATCCCTGTAGTCGTAGGTCTCCTGGAAGTGCACGCCTGTGTCGTTGTACATGGCGGGGATGGGAACCTGGCCGTAGATCTCCCGGATGAGGCTGAGAATAGCCAGGGAGTCCTTGCCCCCGCTGAAGGCTATCCCGATATGGGGCTTCCAGTGTTCGATGGCTTTCTTGATGATCTCCTTGGACTTCTCCACCTTCTCATCCAGGGTCATCTCCGACTCTGGCTTCTCCAGGGTAATGGTTATCTCCTCTGCCATGTTGTTGCTCATGCTTCCTTTCCTATGTGCTCTCCACAAGGGAGGCAGTCTTCTGAAAACAGGAAAAAGTATACCATAGAGAGGTCAGGAGGGCAAATATTTCCCAGAGGAGGGAGGGGGAAGAGGGCTGCGCTTAGCGCGGTGGAGAAGAATTTGACAGCCTCTTTCTTAGATGATCAATACGCTACTCAGACGAGGAGGTCACCGGGACCCTTTCCCCTTGATCAAGACCCTCCACTCCCCCTCTTGTACCTTCTCCCTCTTCTGGTTGACCAAGATCACATCGAATACTATGATCCCCCCACCTAGACGGCGAAGGGCCTTCTTGCGGGTCACCTTGGCCCGAAGGGAGATGGTATCGCCGAGAAAGATGGGGGCTTTGAACTTCCAGGTGAGGCCCAGGAACGCTTCAGCGGTCCCTTCGATGAACCCCAAGCGGCTAGCCAACCCGGAGGCCATAGTCAAGCCCAAAAGCCCGTGGGCCACCCGCTGGCCGAAAGGGGTCTCCTTGGCGAACTCGGCATCGGTATGCAGTTGATTGTAGTCGCCAGAGAGGCCAGCGAAGAGGACGATATCTGTTTCCGTTACCGTGCGTCCGGGGCTTATGAGCTCCTGGCCAACCTCGAATTCTTCAAAGTAGAGCCCCCGGGGCTGGGCCGTCTTCTCCATTTCACTAACCTCCTTCTCTGACCCTGATTGACGGTGAGTCTGGTTTCGGTCATTCTATCGAAGGGAGCCTGGCGCCGTCAAGAGGCTATACACTCTCCCATAGATCCCTGGCTATATCTTCCAAGCCCAGTCTTCGAAGATGGTCCGCGGTTGGCTTCCCTGTCTCCCTGTCCCAGCCTCGGACCTGATAATAATCGAGCAACAACCTCTCCACATCAGGCACATACCCTCCAGTGCCTCCCTCGTCCAAAGGCTGCAGGAGAAGAGGGGGCAACCTTTCCCCTTCCGGTCTCCAGCCCAACTTGATGTTGAGGGCCCGCTTCAAGTTGAATATCCGCTCCCCTATGGTCATCATCTCTTCTAGGTCGATATCCCAGCCGGTGGCCGCATTCAGCATATCGACCAGCCCTTGTACCGGGACGTTCATGAGAATGCAAGTAATGAGGGCGTCACAAACGCTTCGCCAGTTCTGGTGGCGGGCTACAACCTCTGCCTTTCCCTCTTCCTGGAAGCGATCCGTGGCTGCCACACCTATCTCCTCGATGATCCGCCCTACATCTACCCAGTACATATCGCTCTTATTGTGACAGGCACCTCGGGGGGAGGTCAGATAGGAGAGAGCCACCCCGGCACTGGCACGAGGGTCGTGCATCGCTACCTCCAGCCCCTGCACTTGGGCCGCCCAATCTTCCACCCCGTAATGCTTGGCCACGGCCAGTGCTCCCTGAGCCAGCAGGTCGCCAAAGCCTTGCCGGTGGGCGATCATCTTCACCAGTTGGACGACAGGGTCGGGATCACCCCAGCGAAGTTTGAGACCGGTATCCTTCGGGGTGATGATCTCTTCTTCATACAAATGGTGAGCCAGAGCGATAGTTACCCCAGTGCTGATGACATCCAAGCCATAAGCGTCGCAAAGGTAGTCCAGGTAACAGACGGCTGCTAAGTCATCGATGAGGAGGAGCGTGCCCAAAGCAGCGACGGCCTCGTACTCCGGGCCATCGGTCTCCCCCAATTTGTATCTCCCCTCCTTGATCTCCACCTGGCGTCCACATTGGGCGGCACAACCGAAGCAGCCGCTGACCCCTACCAGGATGGTTTCCGCCATGACTCCACCGCTAATGTTTTCCACTTCGGGGAAACTGCCTTGGCCGAAGTAGCGGTTGGGCATGTTCCCTAAGAGCGCAAAATAGTCTGCGGCGCCTGCGGTGCCCGTCTGACGAAAAATCTGGGTACTTATATCATCTTTGACCTCAAGGAGGGCTGCCCGGGCTATTTCATGGAAAGCCTGTCTGTTGGCCAAGGGGACGGGCTCCCTCCCTCGGCAGGCCACAGCCTTGAGCCTTTTGGCTCCCATCACCGCCCCCATCCCTGTGCGCCCAGCCGCTCGCCCTGCATCCGCCATCACCGCAGCGTACTTAACTAGGTTTTCCCCCGCCTCTCCGATGCAGACCACTCGCACCGGCCTATCTCCCAGTTCTTCCTTAATCGCCTCTTGCGTCCTGTAACTATCTTGCCCCCAGAGATGGGAAGCCGAGCGGAGTTCGGCCTGGTCATCCTTGATGGAAAGATAGGTCGGCACCGGAGCCTGGCCTCGGATTATTATCCCATCGTAGCCTGCAAAGCGGAGTTCGGGGCCCAGAAAGCCCCCGATATTGCTCTCCCCCCAGATTCTCGTCTGAGGGGAACGGGCACAGATGACATATCGACCACAAGAGGGAGCTCGTGTCCCCACCAAAGGCCCGGTCATGAAGACTAAGGGGTTCTCCGGGCCCAGGGGGTCGGTATCCGCATCGATGAGATCGTAGAGGTAACGGCAAGCCAGGCCGCTTCCTCCGATGAACTTTTGAGTATATTCCGCGTTTAAGGGTTCATCCCTGATCTCACCGCTTGTCAGATCGACGATGAGGAGTTTACCCAGGTAGCCGTTCAAGAGCCTCCTTCTGAATTGACGATCCTAGAAATCTATCTCTTGGCCCTCATAGGTGTAGGTGAAGAGGCCTTCGAGCTCCTCGGTGGTAGGGATGCGGGGGTGCACCACCGTACTGGCCTCGTTCTCCGCGTTCTCGATGAGCTTATCCATTCGCTGCTCCAGAGCCTCTCGCTCGATCCCCACCTCTCTTAGGCTCATAGGTTGCTCCAGGCGCTCCAGGAGTTCCCTGATGGCGCGGACCAGGCTCTTGGCCCCCTCGGCCTCCGTCTGAGCTGGGAGGCTGAGGTGGCCCGCTATCTGGGCGTAGCGACCGGGCTTTTCGCGGGCGGCGTACTCGATGGTATAGGGCAAGAAAAGCCCCACCGCTCTCCCATGAGGGGTGTGGAAGACCCCACCCAAGGCGTGCCCCATGCTGTGAGCCAGGCCAACCATGGAATTGCCGAACCCCAGCCCGGCCAAGGTGGCGGCGTTGGCCATCTTCTCTCGCGCCTCTTCGTCACTTCCATCTCTGTAGGCCCGGGGGAGGTATCGAAAGATCAACTCCGTCGCCTTGAGGCACAGCCCATCGCTGAAATCATTGGCCCAGGTGGAGACATAACCCTCTAGGGCATGGGTGAGGGCATCCAGGCCCGTGTCAGCGGTGAGGCGGGGGGGCATACCCTTTGATAGAGTAGGGTCCACGATCGCTATATCCGCCAGGTTCTCCCGAGAGCCCAAGCCCAGCTTCCGCTCCTCCTGGATCTCGGTGAGAACTATCGCCCAAGTGACTTCAGCGCCCGTTCCAGCGGTGGTGGGGATGGTGATAAGTCGCGCTTTTTGCCGTAAACCCAGGATCTCAACGGGGTTTATAGCCTCCGGCCTGATGTCGGGGCGCTCATAGAGGACCCACATCGCCTTCGCAGCATCCATACAGGAGCCGCCTCCTAGGCCAACTATCCAGTCGGGCTCGTAATCAGCCATAGCCTGGGCCCCGCGAACTACTGTCTCCAGAGAGGGGTCCGGCTCCACCTGGGAGAAAAGGGCGCTCGCCATCCCTGCCTTGGCTAGATGATCCTGTATAGTCTTGACAAAGCCTAGAGCCACCAGGTTCTCATCGCTGACGATGAAGGCCCGCCGCCCCTCTATCTCCTCCATATGGGCGAGGGCCCCCTCACCGAAGACGATCTCTGGACTATTGAAATACCACATCTTT
>JAUVHF010000198.1 GCA_030593425.1 Anaerolineales bacterium | reverse complement strand
GCGGGAAGAGGCGGGGCTGGCTGTGTGATGGGAGCAAAGAGACTGAAGGCGGTCGTGGTTCAAGGAAGTCAGAAGACACCCCTAGCCGACCCGGAGGGGTTCCAAGAGGCCAGGAAGAACGCTCTCGCCATCTTGAGCGAGGCCCCCATCACCAAAAACGCCCTGAAGGAGTACGGAACCGCCGTTCTCATCAACATCATCAACGAATACGGCTCGCTCCCTACGCTAAACTTCCAAGAGGGGTACTTCCCGGACGCCGACTCCGTCTCCGGGGAGACGCTCAAAGAACTCCTTTACGAGCGGAGCGAGGCCTGTGCTACCTGCTCGGTGGCCTGCGGTAGAGCCACCAGGACGACGGACCGCCGCGGGGAAGGGCCTGAGTACGAAACCATCTGGGCTCTGGGGCCCACGTGTGGGGTGAAGGACCTAGAAGTGATCGCTGAGGCCAACTACAACTGCAACGAATTGGGGTTCGATACCATAACCGCCGGCGCCACCATCGCCTGTGCCATGGAACTATGGGAGAGGGGGTATCTGGATAAAGCCACCCAGGATATGATAAGGGAGGAGTTGGGGGGGGATCTACGCTTCGGAAACGGTGAGGCGGTGCTCAAATGCACCGAACTGATCGGCCGAAACGAGGGCTTCGGCAAATACCTAGCCCAGGGCTCTTTGCGATTGGCCTCGCGCTTCGGCCACCCGGAACTCTCCATGAGCGTCAAAGGTCTAGAACTCCCGGCCTATGACCCCCGCGGCTTTAGAGCCATGGGCCTGGCCTATGCCACCTCCAATCGAGGTGGTTGTCATCTGCGGGCCTATCTCATCGGCCCTGAGGCTCTAGCCGCTCCCTACGCCGTGGACCGCTTCACCAGCGACGGCAAAGCCGCCCTGGTCAAACTATATCAGGACCTGAGCGCGGTCATCGACTCCCTGGGCCTCTGCATCTTCACCATCTTCGCCCTCAACCCCGAGCATTACGCTAGCCTCCTCTCCACGGTGACCGGGGAGCCCCTAGGGGCAAAGGACCTTTTGAGGATGGGCGAGAGGATCTGGAACTTGGAGCGCCTCTTCAACCTGAGAGAGGGGTTTACAAAGAAAGACGACCGCCTACCGCCCAGGTTCTCCCAGGAGACCTTGCCCCGCGGCCACTCCAAGAACCAAGTTGTTGACCTTGAGCCTATGCTGGAAGAATATTATAGACTGCGGGGTTGGGATAAAGCAGGGGTACCCACGGAAGAGAAACTCAAAGAGTTGGGGCTAGAACAAGTGGTGGATGAGCGGGATTAGAGCCACCCAGGTCACAGCCACCACTGGCGTGAAGATAACATTAAAAAGGCACGCCCAGGCATAGATAAAGACTAGCCTGCTCTCTTGCTCATCAAACCTTGCTGCCAATAATGAAGATGCGGATATGAAAGCCAGAGAATCACAGGGCGTGGACCTCCACCTCCACACCAACGTGGAAGGAGGAGAATGGGAACTCGAAAAACTGGTCGAGTGCACGGCCCAAAAGGGCATCGGGGTCATCGCCGTCACCGATCACAACACCATGGAAAACGTGGGCCCCGTAGCCTCCCTAGCCCGTCCCCACGGCATCCGCGTCATCCCCGGCCTTGAACTCGATCTGGCATTTCAGGGGAAGTATTGGCATCTGCTTCTCTACGGCAAGAACCCGCAAAATGAGCACCTCCTTCCCCTCCTGGAGCGCATTCATCTCTCCAACGAACTCAGCGCCCATCTGGTGCACGAGGAGATGCTCCGCCGGGGCTACGACCTGCCGCCCTTCGAGGTTATTGAGGCCCTGCGTCCCACCACCCACGTGGCCGATGTGGCCCAAGCCCTGGCTGATAAGGGATACGCCAGCGACGCCCTGGCTGGCTTCGCCATCATAGATGGAATGCGACTAACTTACGAGTTGGATCTCCCTTCCAACATGGTCTCCATGGCTGAAGCGATAGAGGTGGCCCATCAAGACGGGCTTCTGGCTATCCTCGCCCACCCCGGCCGGGCCATAGAGGGGGCCATGGAGATAGCCAGCGAAGAGGAACTCAAAGGGATGATAGAGATAGGGTTAGAGGGGCTGGAGGCATACTACCCTTCCCACACCCAGGAGCAGATCGCCTCATTCTTGAAGGTAGCAAGGGAGCATAAGTTGTTCGTCACCGGTGGCTCCGATTCCCACGGGCCCAACCACCGTCTCCCCCACCCCTGGCCTGCTGGGCTTTGTAGAAGGTTTCTGGAGTATTGGGACCTGACTATCTGACCTTGACCTGAAAGCTTCTCTCTGCTAAAATGAATATGTAGATGCCCCCATCGTCTAGTGGACTAGGACACCACCCTTTCAAGGTGGTAACGCGGATTCGAATTCCGCTGGGGGCATAGAATAAAAGACCCGTTGTTGCAAGAGCGGGAAGGTGTACCAGAGCCTTCCCCTTTCTCTTCCTGCCTCTACGTTACTCACGAATTGGCCCAAGACCGTTCTCCGCGCAGCAATGTCGCCCTCCTGGACGCCGGTAACCATCTCTTCGAGCATAGAGACGAGGAAATCATCACTAACCTCGATGCGTTCGACGCTCTAGTCTCGGCTGCAATGATGTGTCGCGACTTGACCACACCGGGAATCGGTTTCGAGAGATGCGGTTTCGATTTCTACAAAGATCCTTCGGTACAGGTTGAGGGATGGATCTGGGGTGTCGCGTACCATACCGGTTGGTGACGGAGGCTCCAAGGAGTCAACGATCCAAGGTGCAGTCCAGCGAAGAGGGACTCTCCGCGCTCATGTGGTGACACAGTCTACAGCACCGAGCGAGGTTGGGCGGACAGACAAAGGGGGCGCTGACGTTAGCGCCCTCGCGCTTTGCTGCACGCCTCTTCTCCACTCTTGACAAGGCTTGCAAACCACGCTAGAATGATCACAAATCCATAGAATAGAAAAAGCCTCGTGGTTTACGCCGAACCATCGAGGCTAACGCCGAGGGTGCAACAGACACCCTGGCACTCACATTCTAGCACAACGGCTCGTCTGTTGCAACCGGCAGGCGAGCCTGTTGCGTTGAGATTGATGGACGCCTAGATCATCAGTGTCGTGGTGGAATCAAGGAGGAAGCTTAGGCGTCAATAGAAGGTAAGTAGTCTGGTGATAGGCGGATGGTAGACAAGCCAGCGGTTCCGGAGAAGAAGCCAAGCCCTCCGCTCTCAGGCCTT
>JAUVHF010000082.1 GCA_030593425.1 Anaerolineales bacterium | reverse complement strand
GTTTGGCTAGCAGCAGCGCGGATGCCGAAGAGTCTTAGGAGGGCAGCGATCATCCTGGTCTCCATAGGCACCACCCAACCCCAGCCTCATGACCATGCTGGTGAGAAGATCGTTGAAGGTGGTGACCAGGGGCAGGAGGAGGAATATCACCGAGGCGATAAGGAGTAGCAATTGATAGGTGAGCCTACCAGGCTCGCTCGTTGCTTGGGCCTCATCAATGGTCGATTCCCTTAACACCCGGCCCTCCTTCTGCTCCGGGTTGTGGTTCCCCTTGATCTCTTGAGGAGTATCATGAAGAGGGGGATGAAGGGCGCTAAGAGCAGTAGCCCTAAGACGCCTTCGGGCACGATAGTGGCGGTGACCAGGCGCGAATCGTTATAATCGCCATCCCAATGGACGACTACCGCTCCTGGGCTCTCGACGTCGAGGACGAGTCGCTCGGCATTGGCGAAATCATAGGTGCTGGTGGGGAAAGAGGTGGTGAGTAGAAGGGGAGAGGTCGTCTTCCGGGGAACCGCCACCGAGCCTGTACCTAAGACCGTAGCGCCGACGCGGAGAGTGAAATCGATGCTCTTATCCGCGCCAGCGGAGTTTGTAGCGTATATATAGACCATCGCCGTACCGCTCTCTAGCGATTGGGAGGCTTCAAAAGTGTCAGAGTGGAAGGAGACAACTTGCTGTGTGTTTGTGGAACTCCCGCTTGGCGGACTTTGATACATCATGTAGGTCAGAGGGTTGGTATCATCGTAGAACCAGAAGGTGCTGGAGTCATCGGAGACCGCCTCTACCTCGGTGGACATGATCGCTAAGGCGACGATGGCGGCCACCAGAACGATGATCGCCGTGAAGGCGGGACGGAGGCGCAGACGTCTAGGGAAGGGTAACCAACGGTTCAGCTTGAGAGTTGAGCCCACATCTTCCTTTTGCTGACTCTCTCTAGAGTGATCGAGGGGCGAGGGGATGGCCCTCTGAGCCAGTGCCTTCTTCAACTGCTGCAAAGATTTGGGACCGAAATTGCGTATGGAGAGCAGAGCCATCTTGCCATTCTCCATCCGCTGTAGTAGTTGTCCTAGAGTGGTCGTCTCTGCACCTTTGAGACGATCATGAACCCGCGTGGAAAGACCGAGGATCTCCAGAGGTGCTTGGTCCAGCGCACTCTTCATCTGCTCCAACGATGCGGGGCCGATGCCTTTGATTGAGATGAGCCTCTCCTCACCCCTTTCCATTCGAGCCAGCAATTTCCCGATCCGGCTTACGCGTGCTCTTCTGAGAGCCTTTACCACACGTCTTGACAGACCCAACTTATCGATCGGCGTGGCTTGGAGAGCGGTCTGCACCTCTTCCAACGACTTGGGGCCGAACCCTCGAATCGTTAGCAGAGCCTCGTCGCCTCTACGTAACCGCTCTAGAACCTCGCCTACGTCGGTTATCCCTACCTCCCTGAGGAGGTTGAAAACCCGCACGGAAAGCCCCAACTCTTCTGTCGGCATCTGCCTCACTAGTGCTGGAGCCCTTTCGGGGAGGCGACTCTTCTTGCCTTTGGGCAGTAGTCTACTGAGCTTCTTTCCGAACCGAAGCCTTCCCAGGATCTCGGTGATGCGGCCGGATTTGGGTGTCCTGTGCCATCCCCCTTCATCCTTTTCCAGGAGACCCTTCAAGGCCGCGTAGGCCTGGAAGGGCACCAAGAGGCTGCTCAGGACCAAGAAGGAGAAGATGCCGCTCCAGTTATGCTTCACGCCTCGTTCCAAGAAGAGCCCAGAGAGGTTCATGATCACCAAGGAGAAGAGGTTGCTGAAAACCAGGCTCCAGCCGAAGAGCGCTGTCCAGTAGGGTATGTGACGATGGAGGATCAACTCGGAGATGAACCAGCAACTGGTACCGAGAATGAAGAAGATCGATTGCAGGTAGTAAGGAGCGTAGTAGAGGAACTCCGCCTTCTCTCGTAGTGAGATGCGGGGTGAGCGTAGAACCTTCCAGAAGTACTTCTTCACGTTGTAGGTGTGTCCTTCCGCCCAGCGCATCCGTTGTCTGGTCAACTGCCTGAAGTCAGATACGCACTCGGCAGGGGCCTGGATGAACGGGGTGTAGAGGACTTTGTAACCATCGAGGTATAGGCGGAGGGTGAGTTCCCAATCTTCGGTGATGCTCGTGCCCCAGCCGTGCTTGCGGAGGACGTCGGCTCTGATCATGAAGACCGAGCCAGAGATCATCTTCATGGAGCCTAGGAGTTGTTGGCCTGGCCGTTCGATGACGTAGGAGCCGCTGAATTCGACACGGATGCCACGAGTGATCCAATTCTGATCCGCATTGAGCATGTGCCATTGATAACCTTGCACCACCGCCACCTGATCGTCAGCGTAACGTTGGCCATCCCCATTCCCACTGTAGAAGTAAGCCAGGAAACGGGTGATGACATCGGGGGGCGGGATGAAATCAGCGTCGAAGATCACGACGAATTCAGCGCGGGGATCCATCCGCTGGAGAGCCACCTGGAGCGCGCCCCCTTTGAAGCCACTTCGATCCTGGCGGTGGCTTATCTTCACCCTAGGGTGGTCAGCCCATCGTTGTTCCAGGATCTTCGTCGTCTCGTCGGTGGAGTCGTCGGCGACGATGACCTCATAGTTTTCATAATCGAGGGAGGTAGAGGCGGTGAGAAGCCTGTCTACCACCTCCTTCTCGTTATAGAGAGGGAGGTGGATAGATACAAAAGGCTGCGCCCCTGGCTTTAGGTGGTATCCGTTGGCGAAAGCGTCCTCAACGCAATTGCCGAAGATCTTGCGCAAACCATTCCCTAAACCGTTGCGGAAGCCTTGGCCCTCGACATGCCCGTTGCCGTTGACCAGGCCATTTTCGCCGTTAAAGAGCAGAATGAGGGCGATGCTGGCATAGTACTTTAGAGCATAAACGAAGAAGAAGACTCCTAAGGTTAAGCCGATGAGGGCGAGAAGTCCTGCTCCCAATATGACAAAGCCTGCTAAGAGGAGGGCCAAAGGGGCTCCTATCAAGATGGGTTTTTGCCAGGGGATGGAATCGAAGGCTGCTTGCAAGCTTCTTCGAAGGAGGGAAACGTCGATGGCTGCTTGCAGCCTTCTTCGGAGGGGTGAGAGGTCGATGGCTGCTTGTAGCCTTCTTTGAAGGGGTGAAAGATCGATAGCCGTTTGCAGCCTTCTTCGGAGGGGTGAAAGAGCGATGGCCACTTCTTTTCTGAGTCCACTGCCCTCTCTAAGAGCCCTAATCAACTCTTCCGGGCTCCCCTCCTTTAGGAAATAGGCCTCTGCTCCCGCGGCCAGGGCTTCAGAGCGCCCGATATCCTCGGCGGCGAGGAAGATGATCCTTGCCTGGGGGTGAATCTTCCTGATCAACCGAGTGGCCTCGATGCCGTCCAGGGAGGGCATGGCCCTATCCATGAGGATGAGGTCGGGCTGAAGGATGCGTGTCCTCTCTATCGCTTCCCAGCCGTCGGCTGCCTCACCGATTACCTGGATGCCCTCCTCCAGTTCGAGGAGCGTTCGCATCTCCTCTCGAAGAGAGGCTTTGTCATCAACTAGGAGAATCCGTATCATAAACCCTCTGTTGAAATGATAAACGATTCTCTATCGATTTTCATCGGTCTGGGGGCTGATTTTGCAGACAAAAAAGGCTGATCTTTAAGTCAGCCTTCGGTCTTACCTCTCTTCTTCCTTTATAGGGCTTAGGTCTTAGGACTTCAGTCTATATCGACCAATTTGTGCTTGATGGCGTAGAGTATCGCCTGGCTGCGATCGTTCACCCCCAGTTTGCTGAAGATACTTCCCAGGTGGCTCTTGACCGTTTTCCCTGTGATGAAGAGTTCCTTGGCGATCTCCTCGTTCTTTAGTCCTTGAGCCAATGATTGTAGGACTTCTAGTTCTCGCGGTGTGAGCCCCTCGTGGGGCAGTTCCCTCTCCTCCGCCCGGTGAGCGAACTCATCGAGCACCTTGCGCAGGACGGAGGGAGCCATCAATGATTCACCCCTTGCTACCCGGTGGATGGCCTCGCTCAGTTCATCGAAACTTATATCTTTCAGGAGGTAGCCGCTGGCCCCGGCTTCAACCCCTTCGAAAACGTATCTATCATCATCGTAGTTGGTGAGCACGATGACCCCTATCTCAGGGTTATGGGCCTTTATGCGGCGGGTAGCCTCCACCCCGTTCAATTTGGACATGCGGATATCCATCAGCACCACCTCGGGGAGCAGCTTTTGGGCCAGATCAACGGCCTCCAAGCCATCGGATGCTTCCCCCACCACCTCTATCCCCTCTTGGAAGCCTAAGATGGTGCGCAGCCCTTCCCGGACGATAGGATGATCATCGGCGATCAGGACGCGGATAGTTTCATGGCTCATCAGTCACTTCCGATGCCTTCACCGGCACACGAACCTTGACAGTCGATCCTCCTCCGGGGACGCTCTCGATCTCTAAGTTCCCCCCCAGGATATGGGCTCGCTCCTGCATCCCCATGAGTCCAAACCTCTTCTCTGTCCAAGCCCGTTGTATCGCCTCTTGCCAGTTAAACCCTCGGCCATCGTCGGCTACGCTCAACTCTACCTCCCCTGGCTCATAGTTGAGGTGCACCAGAACGTGCTTGGCCCCTGAGTGTTTCTTGGCGTTAGCAAGCGATTCCTCTGCGATAGCGATCAAGTTCCCCTTCGTTTGGGGAGGGAGTTCCCTTTCCTGCCCCGTGACTTTGAGAGTGGTGGCGATCCCTGTGGCCCGTTCGAACTCGTTGACGGACCGCTCCAGGATGTGTTTGAGGCTAACCTCCCCCACGTCGGCGGCGCGGAAGTCGAAGAGGAGACGGCGCAACCCTTGGAGACTAGCCTTGACCTGCTGTTTGGTTCTCCCTAACTGTTCATTCGCCTTCTCACTATCTCTGTCTTTCAATCTCTCATAGATCTCTAGTTGCAGAAAGACCGCTGTCAACTCCTGGATCAACCCATCGTGGATCTCCTGGGCCAAGCGCTTCCGTTCCCAAAGATAGCCTCGCTCTTCTGCGTCCACATAGGCCAGGGCGGAGGTGATCACCCTGGCACTGGGCTCCGCCAGAGCGGTTAACTTCTCCAGATCCTGCTGGACGAAGTTCTCGCTGCCCCTTCTGTTGCTGACGGAGAGGACACCGATGACTCGGTCTTCTACGATGAGGGGCACACATACCGCGTCTTTGATATCTCTCTCCACGCCGGCGAAGCGGGGATCTCTGGCCGGCCCCACTAATAAGAGGGGCTCTTTATGGTCGGCCACCCAGGCGGAGATGGAACGCTCCAGATGCCTTCTGGCCGCCCGAACTATGGTCTTTTTGGGCCCTCCGGCTAGGCCCATGGTGAGGAGTTCCAGGTCGTGATCGAGGAGGATTATGGAACCCTCGTTGGCCTCGGTAGCACGGATGGCCACCTCCAGCAGACCACCTAATAGCGCCTGCAAGGTGGTAGCAGTGGAGGTTTCGAGAAAACTCCCTTCTAACCCGACCTTTTCCGAAGGCATGGAGAACCTCTCTACTACTTTATGATATTCCTTCTTTGGTGTCAAGTCGATAGGATAAGGGCTCTCGCTGAGGTTCTTGTTTGTTGAAGTCAAGAATCCTCTCCGCCGTAGCCATCGCCTCTTCCGAAGTCTTGCCTTTCCCTGGCAGGGTGCAGGAGACCCAAACGAACTCCAGTTGTTCGGTATATCTTCTGTTCATCTCCTTGAGAACCAGATGGGTGACGTTGCCGATGACGCGCTGACCTACACCGTTGGCGTCTTCCCTTTTACACCTAAGGAGGGCTACGGCGAACCGATTAGACCCGTAGCGAGCCACGATGTCGTAGGAGCGCACGTTTTGCTCGAGGACTTGACCTATGCGCTTAAGGCTTTCCTCGGCTACACTTTCTCCCCATCGGGATTTGAAATCATCAAACCGTTCCAGTTCCAGGATCAGACAGGAGATGGGGAGAGAGCGTTGGAAGAATCGTCCTACTTCCCGTCGTAACTCCCGCCGGAAGAACTCGCGGCTATAGAGCCCGGTGCTCTCGTCACGTACCACCAGCCCCTGGCGAGCCTGTTCCCTCTCAGAGGCCAGCCGCAGCCTCTTGCGCAATACCCGCTCCCGGTCATCATCCCACCCTTGCCAATGCCAGAGGAGGATCGATGTAGCGCCGAAGGTGATCAGCGTGAGGACCCCTTTTACGTACAGGCCTTGTGTGGCGGTTAAGGGCAAGAATTGAACGAGAAGGAGTCCTAGGGCAGAGGTCAAAGCGATGCCAAAGTAGAAGCGGCGGGCTAGCATCTCCCAGAAGTCGGTGGCCCGCTCCGCTCTCATCGCCTTGGCGATCTCGGTCGCGGTCTTTCCCCTGCGATCGACGAGGGTATCCATCTGGCGAAGGAACTGTTTCCGCCTCCATTTGCCAGCCACGACGACGCCTCGCAGCAGAAAGAGGACGATTATGGCCATCAAGCCCAAGAGAGGCCAGATGGATGGTGCAAAGTAGCGCTCCAGGTCTCCCAAAGCGATCGTTCCTCCAAAATCGATAATACAGATCCCTAGGAGTAATGTATACACTCTTTACCGTGTTTGACAATCCCCCATTTGTCCTAGTACTCGAAAAGGGAAAGACGTGCTCTGGCTGCCGATTCTTGAGGAGAGGAGAGCGATGGCTGAACGACCGGGCCTGGTGGCTCTCTTTGGCTCTGGTGAGACCTCGGCTAGCGGGCGCAAGGTCCAGAACTGCCTCCTGGGCCGCCGCCGACGCCCTGCGCGAACGGATTGCGGCCCTGGGCTGGCTGGTGACAGATACGCCCACTGGTCCCAGCCTGGAACCGTTGTCAGAGAAGCCAGGATGACAGATTCACAACTGTGCCCACCCGCCTGGGCTTCCCGGTGCAGATCCTGATTGAATGTAGATGAAAGC
>JAUVHF010000053.1 GCA_030593425.1 Anaerolineales bacterium | reverse complement strand
TAATCGTGCCTCATATCGCTTCAGCCAGCATCGCCACTCGGACGAAGATGGCCGCCATGGCCGCGGAGAACCTCATCGCCGGATTGAAGGGCGAAATGCCTCCCCATCCCGTGAACCCGGAGGTGTTTGGGGGGATCTAATGAATGGGCAAGCTCGCTGTTCCTCGCCTGTGGTCACTACCAAGAGAGGAGAGAGAACTCCTATCCGCAGGGGTCCATCTTGAATCGCCCAGTGATGCCCGGGATGCTGCTACCCCAGAGGAGCAGAGGGGGATGCTTGGCTTCATGCTGGTCGCTCTCTATGCCCATACGACCAGTAGAAGAATACTGGCGCTCAAGCCAATCTTCGCTGTCTCGCCTAGTCTGAGGCAAAAGGGTGATCTCTTCTTCGTGACCGACCCCCAGATTTGCCAGGCTTTGGATGTTATCAGGCGGGGACGACGGGATTCGAACCCGCGATCTCCTGCTTGACAGGCAGGTATGTTAGGCCAGCTACACCACGCCCCCGCACAGATTACAATAATACCATAATTCGTCCCATACCGTCAAATTATCGCCAGTAGAAGACCCACGTCTCGCTCGTGGGGCTGATGGGTATCCCTCCCATGGTGCCATCGGGGTTGATGATCTCTCGCTGCACCGTTATATCCCACTCGAAAGCGCGCTCCGCCAAACTAGCGATGCTATAGTACTCCTCGGGCACACGCCAGGTTGTTTTGCGCACCCGGTCACCTTTATGCTCGATTTGCCCCTTTCGGTCTATAAACCGCACACTGATGGCGTACCATTCACCTTCGGCTAAGGTTCCCACCGGTTCCCATTTCAGCCGGATCTGGGCGGTACCTCCTCGGAATTTGGCCTCATCAACGGGCTCCATGAGGCGGGGGGCTTGGTATTTGAAAGGCGACGTCTCCGTTGGTGTAGGGGTATCGACAGGGGGTGGCGCAGGTGTTGCGGTCGGTATGGACGCGAGGGGCGTTGGTGTGAAGGTGGCGGTTGATGCTGGGGTGGGCGTTGGCGTGCTGGTGGGGGATGATGTGCCGGTAGGGGTAGGCGTTGACGTCGAAGTGGGGGTTGGTGCTATCGGCCTCCTAGTCGGTGTAGGAGTGGATGGCTCCGGTGTGGCCGTAGCAGGAAGGAAAACCTCCGTCGGAGTGGGGGAAGCGATGGAAACGAGAGTCGGGAGGCTGAGGGATGGGAGGTTCAAGGGAAGGAAGAGAATAGCCAAGGCTGCGATGGCCAGCACCACTCCGCTCACACCTACTATGAGCCACCAGGAGACCCTTCTTCTCCCCAATTCATAGCCGCAATAGGGACATAGACTGAGCCCGGCTCTGATGCTTCCTCCGCAGAAGCGGCAGCGAGTTACCTCCCGCTTCAGGCGAACCCTGCAGTGAGGACAGATCTTCGCCTCGTCGGGAATTGAGGCCCCGCACCAATGGCACTTCATTTCCATCCCTTGCCCATAAGGATGAAGATGCCGAAGAGTATGAAGAGGCCTCCCGCGGCGAACCTCACATAAGCCTCGGGAACGAATCTCGTGATCAGGCCGCCGAAGGCGACTCCCAGGAGAGTGACAAGGCCGAATCCAGCCATAGCCCCCACGAAGACGGCCAAGGGGGAGTGAGAACGGGCGGTCATGGCCATGGCCGCTAGTTGCGTTTTGTCGCCCAGTTCAGCCAAGAAAATGAGGCCGAAGGTGCTGACGAATATCTTCCAATCCATGCTTCCCTCCTCTCATGACAAGGCTTATGAACCCCCAGAAACCCGCAAGATGTCGAAGTAGGAGATCACCAACACTAGGCCGATGAGGACAAACATGCCGACGAGATGAACTAGCCCCTCCTTTTCAGGGTCGACCTTTCTACCTCCTCGCAACGCTTCCAGGAGGACAAACGCCAATCGCCCCCCATCGAGCCCTGGGAAGGGCAAAAGGTTGATCAGGGCCAGATTGACGCTCAGAAAAGCGGTGAACTGCAAGAGAAAGGGGAGGCCCATCTGGGCCACCTGACCGGTCGCCTGGGCGATGCCGATAGGTCCGGCCACCTCGGGGGAGATGAGCCCTCTTACCATGTAGATGACGCTGAGGACGATAACCCCTAGGGCTCTGAAGGTGCGGGAAACCCCTATAGGGATCGCTCGCCAAGCCTCATATCTCACCAACTTGGTACCCAGGACCACTGTATGCATGGCGATCCCCATAGGCCCTTCCCCTGCGGGGGGTTGGAGCCGAGGGGTAAGAGTGACCTCTAGCCTTTCCCCTTCCCGCTCCAAAAGGAGGGACACCTCCTGGCCTACTCTCTCGTAGGTGTATCTCTGCAAAGCGAGGGAGTCGGTTACCTCCAGTCCATCCAGTTCCAAAATGAGATCTCCCGTCTTCATCCCCGCTGCCTCGGCTGGCGATCCAGAAGCCACCTCTGTGATCTCCACACCGGTAATGGGCACCGGTTCACCTATCAGGGCCGTGGCGCCGAAGAGAAGCGCCGCCAACACCATGTTCATGACCGCGCCAGCGATGAAGACACCACCCCGCACACGCCAGCCTTGGCTAGCCAAACCGTCAGGCACCGTGGGATCGTTCTCCCCTGGGAATCGCACGAAGCCCCCGAAAGGGATGATGTTCACCGTGAGTTCCGTCCCCCCTATCTCCATGATGGTGAAAAGGCGGGGAGGGTAGCCGAAGCCGAACTCCTCCACCTTCACGCCTCTCCATTTGGCCACCAAGAAGTGGCCTAGTTCATGGGCGAAGACCAGGAGGCTGAAAACCGCCAAAAAGGCGAGAATGGTGAGAAGCATGGGATCATCTCTCTTTGAATATAGTCCTTCTAATTATAACGCTTACACTATGGGTGGGGCAAATCGATGCTTCCAACCTGGGACCGCTGGAGGGCGAGGCGGGGAGACTTTTCAAGGGTCTCTACTCTTCTTGAGGGGGTCTATCGCAATTTTGGGGCCAGTTCTCGATAGAGCCTGGCCCAATCCCCCACGCTTAGGGCTTGAGGCCTGAGGCTCTCCTCGATCCCTGCCCGGCCCAGGGCGGAGGTTACCTGATGGACCGACAACCCTAACCCCTGGGGGAGCGAGTTCTTGAGATACTTGCGCCTCTGGGCGAAACCGGCCCGGACTAGGGAGAAGAAAGCCTCGACATCGTCCAACTCGGCGGGAGGCTCTGCATAAACGTCGATGCGCACCACGGCGGAAGCAACCTTGGGTGAGGGATAGAAGGCCCTCGCTGGGGCTCGAGCCACGATCCGCGGCCGTCCGTAGAACTGGACACTGACGGAGAGGATACTCATCTGCCCTGGGCCTGCTACCAGCCGCTCGGCCACCTCCCGCTGGACGGTGACCACTAGGAGTCGCGGCTTCAGGGGGTTCTCCAAGAGATGCCGCAGGAGATGGGAGGTGATATAGTAGGGGAGGTTGGCCACTACTTTGTAGTTCACTTCCTTTGGACCCTCTCCCCGGCCCGCCAGGAGTTGAGCCAGATCGATCTTTAGGATGTCGCCCTGCACGATCTCGACGTTGGGGTAATCTTGGAGCACCTGGCGGAGGGGCGGGAGGAGCCGTTCATCGATCTCTAGGGCGATGACCCGATGGGCCCGTTCCGCGAGGGCACGGGTGAGGGTCCCCAGGCCAGCCCCTATCTCTAGGATGGTGTCCTTCTCATCTATCTCTGCGGCGGCGGCTATGGCCCTAAGGAGGACATCGCTGACCAGGAAGTTCTGGCCTAGGCTCTTCCTGGGTCTTATGTTGAACTCACGAAGGAGCCATCTGATCTCTCCTAGGCTCACGCCTTCACCTCTCCGGGGGGCCATTAGGGGAGGATCCAGCGTATCTCCTCGGGAGGGGGAACCGGCTCCAAGAGGTAGACATCCACCCACTTGAACCAATGAACCAGGTCATCCTCATCGTAGGCCAGATCGATGTGTCTACCCTTAATCGCCCCCCCCGTATCAGCGGCGGTGCCGAACCCATAGCCGGGCACGTACATCCTGGTACCGAGGTTTATAACCCGGGGATCGACGGCGATGACCCCTTTAGTAGCCTTCCAGCCCAGATATGTTATGCCATAGCGAGGGTGATCTCTAGATTTGCCCGAAGTAGCAGCGGTGTATGAGGTGGCCAGCATCCTGATTTTGCGCCAATACCGTACCGACCCCTCTGGTGTCTCCAGTTCCCGAACCACTATCTCGCCCCCGTAGGCGATTACCTCAGTGGTAGGCTCCTTCGCCACCCACTCGTTTGTGATTGCCCACTCCTTTTCCTGGCCGTTCTCGTAGCGTATGCGGATCAGCCGTCTCCTTAGCCCCTCTTCGCCCGGTTGGGCTAGGCGCCGGTGATCTATCTCCAACTCTGGGTCGGGTCTCCAGACCGTCTCGAAGGGGATCGACTCCTCCTCCATAACGAACTGCTCCTTGACCCTCATCACCTGCACGGTCATATTGTCAGTCAGAGGGGTTAGCCTATCGGGAATAGTGTAATCCCTGACTCCCAGGGCGACCCCCTCTTCCTCCAGGGCTTCTTTCACCCGCTCCGTCTGGGTGCGAGTCACGATGCGCCGGCCATCGATTAAGATGGTCAAAGGTTTCGCCCGTTCGATATAGACTCGCATCCCTGTGGAGACGGGGGTACCTAAGCCCGGCTTCACTAGATCCCCCAGGTAGATGAGAACGCCATGTTCCTTGAGAGCCTGTCCCACCGTGGGAGCGATGGTAGATAAGGTGGTGAGCACGCCATCGTCGAAGAGTTGGAAGGGGAGGGAGCGGTGGATGACTATCCTCTGAGTCGATAGCGGATTCAGGGAAAGGGGCATGGCCTTACCCTTGCCTACACCTCTCGGAACCGATTTAGGCCTTGAGGATAGAGGGGCTTCTGGGTCCACCTCCACCCCTTCCATAGTGATCCGGTCGCGGGGGCCTAAGGCTACCCCTGTCTCCAAAAGAAAGTCGCCTACCGTCTTGCTGTGGGTATATCGTGCTAAGGTCTGTCCATCCACCTCCAGGATGACCGGCTTAGCCCACTCAATAATGACTTGATCGTCGAGATGGGCGTGAAGACCGGGAAGGACGATGTCCGCTTCGTTCACTTCTACCCCTATCTCCTCTAGGAAAGCATCGACGGAGGTCTGGTGGGTGCGAAAGGAGAGGGGGTAACCATCCACGAATAGGGTTATCTCCCTTTGGGTGGATATGTAGACGCGGCGCATGGCGTAGGTGGCTACCAGGAGGAGGCAGATTACCACCAGCCCCGCTCGCGGTCGCGAGCGAGCCAGAGGGTGGGGTAACTCCGGCACGCGAGCCGCAGGTTTAGAGATAACGCGTTCCGATGACAATGAGAATCAACCTCAGCCTAGGAGGGGTGAGGTTCGGGCCGCCCCTCCTTGATTAGAAAAGAGAGGCCGTGCACCCTCTGTCGATCCGGGCTGCCCGGCTTACCGAGGCCAGTTGGCTCCAACCAGGTGCCCCTGCGGCACCCAGAAGTGACTACTTACCGCTGCTTCCTCCCGGATCTGACGGGGTTCGTAGGCTTCTGCTGCGCAGGACCCGGCCTTCATCGCTACTTCTCCTCGGCAGTCTCAGGCAACGCCGGACCTCAAGAGGGAGTTCGACCCCGCTATAGCGGATTGCGGGTACAGGGCACCGCTAGCTCCCCGTCTAGCACGGCCTCACGAAATGCTACCCTAAGAGTGGGCAAAAGTCAAAGAGCCAGTCCTCTTGAGCCCCTCGATTTCCAAGGGCACTCATTAGACTGGACTACACAGTGTGCCCTCTACTGGAACTGGGTCACGATGTAGAATAAGTGGGCGTATTTCCTATCGCCCTCCAACTCCCAGGTGCCAGCGAAAGAGTATCTGAGGCCATAGTGAGCGATTGCTCACCGCTGGTACACAAACTTTATGTTGGTGAATTGTCCAGCAGTGGCACAGTCGACAAAATGAACTATCTTCTCGTTGGATCTTGGTGTAGGGTCAGAAGGACTCTGTACCAGTTGTATATGGAAGTCTATTGGAGAATGGTAACTCTCCGGGCCGAGTGGTGTAAATCCTACCTCTCCGGCAGGCTCTCCTCCTCGTCCTGTGATCTTGCGATCAGTGAAGTCAACCCATTGTAGACGGACGGTAGTATCGTTGACGGGTTCACCGCCTACACCCACTACTTTAATCCTCAAATAGACAGCACCACAGTTAGGCGCGGTTTGCATGCTACCTTCTTCATACATGAACTCATAAGAAGGTATCGGGGTAGAGGTAGGGGTGAAGGTCGGTGCGGGTGTGGGCGTAGGAACTACTGGGGTGTCAGTTGGGGTAGGGGTAAGAAGAGGCGTGGGTGTAGGTGTAGGCGTTGGGGTATCCGTCGAGGTTGGTGTGTGCGTGAGGGTGGGTGAAGGAGTAGGTATCGTCGGCGTCACCCCTTCCCCCGGTATCTGCAATTCGTCTCCGGGGTAGATGAGTTCGCAATCAGGAAGTTCGTTGAAGGCACAGATAGCCTCTACTGTAGTCCCATAGAGGGTTGCGATGCCAGCGAGGGTATCCCCTGGCTGCACTATGTAGATTATCGGCGTAGGGCTAGGCGTGGGGGAAGGTGAGGGGAGAAGGGACGGCGCAAGGCTCGGTTGCAGCGTTGGAGTGGGAGAAGGAACAGACGTCGGTCTCGCTGGAGCGGCGCAAGCGGAGAGCAGAACCAGGAGGGCGATAACCTCTTTTCTCACCTCATTCCTCCTTAGTATATCGCCTTGCCGATGCTCGAACAACCCTCAACCTAATTTTACCATATAGTTCGTCGTGGGGGAACCCTCAGTGTGATAGATGATCTTTAGGAAGGACAAAGGGGGTTGAAGGGGGCGCTGGATGCCATTCATTCTGTATGACCCCTATTCTAGGGTCTTGCTGGCCGCTCTGTAGGCCTTGTGGAATAGTTCCAGGAGTTTGTCCGCATGGACTTCGGGACCGGTAACCCCCTTGTAATCTTCCATCGACCAGGCGTTATCCACCCTGGCCACCACCCAGTGGGCGAACCCTATCTTTGCCACCTCTACGCTCTCGGTATCAGGGATAACTTCCGCCATCTTTCCTCCTTTCTAGTAGCGCCCCCTGTCCATTATACCTTGAGGTTGGGGAAAGTGGCAACGGCATAGAAAAGCGCCACTCCTCTAAGTCGAGGAATGGCGCTTGAAAGTGGCGGAGAGGGGGGGATTTGAACCCCCGAGGCCTTTCGGCCTACACGATTTCCAATCGTGCGCACTAGACCGGACTATGCGACCTCTCCGCGCTATCGTGGGCGATAAATATCCTTGCGATGCTGAACTCGGTAAATCATCACCTCGCGAGATCGGTCATCTATCTCATAGATAACTCTATAATCACCTATTCTTATCCGCCAGCCCTCTTTGCTCCTTAATTTCTCCACTCCCGGCGGTCTTGGATCTTCGCGCAAGCCTTGGATCTTGGCGTCCACCCTAGCAAAGACCTCGGGAGGAAGCCGCCTCATCTCCCGCTCCGCCCTAGGCCTAATCCTTACTCTGTACACTGGCGGGCGTTGAGACCTCGGCTATGAACTCTTCGTAGGGCCGAGATGGCTCGTCCTTCCCCTCATAGATACTAAGGCTATCCTCCAGGTCCTCCAATTCGCGGATAAGGGCTTCATAGCCTTGGTAACTGAGAAGCACCGCCTTCGGGCGGCCATATTGAGTGATGTAGAGGGGCTGGCCGCTCTCCTCCAACTCCTTGAGCACGGAGGTGATCTTCTGCCTCAGGTCCGTCACTGGCATAATCTTTACAGCCATATCACACCTCTTACGTTACTTATTCTGTACAGAATTATTATAAATTCTTTATCGACTTTTGTCAAATGCACCTACGCACCAATCGTGGGCCCTAGACCGGACTATGCGACCTCTCCGCGATCAAAGCCTCTTTCTGGGCCCGCCTCCAGCGCTTGAGTAGTCGCTCTCGCTTGGTGGCGCTGCTCCGTGTCTCATGCTCCTCGTACCAGAGGAGGCGCACGGGGCGGCGCGCTGCCGTATATGCCGAGCCGCGCCCCGCATTGTGCTCTGAAACCCGCGACCCTAGGTTTTTGGTGATCCCCACATAGTAGGAACTATCGGAGCATTTCACGATGTAACAACACCACATGCTTGCTCCTTCGACAGGCTCAGCACAGGCCCTTCGACTTCGCTCAGGATAAACCCTTCGGCTCCGCTCAGGACAGGCGGAGGGGGTGGGATTCGAACCCACGGTGGGAGTTACCCCCCACAGCGGTTTTCGAGACCGCCCCGATCGTCCACTCCGGCACCCCTCCAGGCTATCACCGTAACTCTTGGAAAAACCTATCTAGAAGTTCTTGGCTCTCTTCTGCTAATACCCCTTTACTCACTCTTAACCGATGGTTCAGATGAGGAGACCGCACCAGGTCGAAAACCGAGCCACAGGCCCCTGACTTGGGGTCCTCCACGGCGTAAACCAGCCGCTTGACCCGAGCCATGACCAGGGCTCCAGCACACATGGGACAAGGCTCTAAGGTACTATCGAGGGTTACCCCCCTGAGCCGCCAGCCTCCTAGGGCCTGGGCAGCCTGCTTCAGGGCTGTCATCTCCGCGTGGGCCGTGGGGTCCCTTAGTTCTTCTTTCTGGTTGTGCCCTCGTCCGATGATGACCCCCTCTTTGACAGCCACCGCCCCGACGGGGATCTCCCCCTTCCCGTAGGCCCTCTCCGCCTCGGCCAGCGCCTCCCGCATATAGGTTTCGTCTTCCACCCTTAGAATTATAACATGGGGCGCATTGGCGGGCAAGGTCATCCGCCTTTACAAATGGGGACTTCTAGGCTATAATCGATCTTGCGCAGGGGTCTCGTCATTCGTACGCCCTGCGCTTGCGCATAGATTCAGAAGAGCCTTGTCATCCACCCCTAAAACGTGTACCATTTCTGGAGAGGGTATGATGTCTCAGAAGCCCACCTATCTCACACCGGAGGGACGCAATAGATTGAAGGAGGAACTGGAGTACCTCCGCACCGTTCGGCGTCCCCAGGTGGCGGCCTACATTCAACTGGCTAAGGAGGGTGGGGACATTATGGATAATGCGGGGTACGATGACGCCAAGAACGAGCAAGCCTTCGTGGAGGGGCGGATCGCTACCCTGAAGGCGATGCTGAAAAACTCTGTCCTCATCGAAGAGCCCGGCCCCTCCGAGGTGGTGATCCTAGGCTCCTGGGTGAAGGTGGCGGAGGAGGATGGTCAGGATGCTCAGGAGCAGGCCTAC
>JAUVHF010000180.1 GCA_030593425.1 Anaerolineales bacterium | reverse complement strand
CGCATTCTGGCCGACTGGACCCTGAGCAGGCCCGAATGGCAACATTTCTATTTCCCTCAGTTGAAGAGCGAGATGATGATCCGCATCGTGAAGGAATGGAGCGTGGACGGGGTTATGCTCCACTACAACCGGGGTTGCGAAGGGTTAAGTCTGGGCATAGCGGAGAACAGGTTAGCCCTTCTGGAAGCCGGGATGCCGGTGATGACCTTTGAGGGCAATATGGGCGACGAGAGGGAGTTCGACGAGAGCCGCACTATGACTCGCATAGATGCCTTTATGGAGAGTCTGGAGTTAGAGAGGTTGGAGGAGTGAACGGGACTGACTCGTAATCTCAAGGGGGAAAATGATTGAGACCACAAGCCCAACAGTGGCACTCCTCAAGATGGAGATGGACGATGCCTGGGAGGAACTCCAAGGGACCTTGGATGGACTCACCGAGGACGAGTTCAACTGGAGGCCGGCCCAGGATAGTTGGCATCTCAAGCGTGTTGGGGAGCGATGGACCCTCGACTACGCTGTCCCCGCGCCCGACCCTCCACCCGTGGCCACTATCGCCTGGCGGATCGGTCATATCGCCACTTGTAAGGTGATGTACGTGGAGTATGCGTTCGGGGAGAGGAAACTCACCTGGGATGATCTAGATCTCCCACCCACTGTAACGGGCATGGTGGAATACCTGCGAGAAAGCCACGCCCCTCTTCGGGCGGCGCTGGAGGGGCTGACCGATGAGGGTCTTCCAGAGATGCGCCATACCAATTGGGGTGAATTATGGCCCACGGAGAAGATCTTCTGGACCATGATCTATCACGATTTACATCACGGAGCCCAGATAGCCACTTTAAGAGAACTGTGCAGGGTGTTGGTGAGGGAGGAATAGTATGAATACGGGCCTCTCCATCCTTTTCCCTTTGATCGTCCTTCTGGGCTTTGTCTCCTTTGTAGTGGCTGCTGTGGCCTATTTCAGGAGCGAGAGGGAGCCAGAAGCGCTTCAACGTCGCTTCCTGCCTCGTTTCTATACCTACGCCATGCTTTTCGTCTCCTCTCTCATACTTTTTGTGGGTGGTGGGCTTCTGCTTAGGGCTGGCCTCTCTTACCCTGTGGGCTTGGAGTTCAGTTATCGTGGGCAGCCGATCTATGCCCAGGTGGAACCGGAGAAGGTGCCGCTGGGGCCGCCATCGTTGCAGAGGATAGAGTACCGCCCAGAGGATCGCACAAGAGACCTCTTAAACGGGGGCGCCTTCGTAGGCATGGGGGTGCTCTTTTTAGCCCTCCACTCGGCCCTTCGCAACCGGATCGAGACGCCGGAGGAGAGGGGCCTTTCCTTCCTCAACAAGGGCTATCTCGTGATGAGCGGGGTAGTCTATGGTGGTATCTCCCTGGTGCTCATCCCCATGGGGGTCTATCAGGTTATCGAATACTTCTTCCTTCCCCGAGGTGATTCCAGGGAGACCTTTTGGATGCGGCCGGTTCCGGGCGAGATCCTGGGTTTCGCCATTCTAGCCCTCGCCCTCTGGCTCTGGACCCTTCCCCAACTCTTCAAGAGCCTGGGAGGCAGCGAGGGTTCATCTTGAAAGAAGATCGTTTGGCTGTGGGAAGGGTAGGGAGGTTTGAATGATAACCGCCGGGATAGATATGGGAGCCAAGACCATCAAGGTGGTCATTTTGAACGATAGCCAAGTGGCATCGAAAAGCATACTCATAGGTGGGCTCGATGCTAGGCAGTCCGCCGAGCGGGCGTTCGATGAGGCTCTCAAGAGCGCAAAGTTGTCTTTCGACGAGATCGAGCATATCACCGCTACCGGCGCTGGTAGGCGAGGGGTTCCCTTGGCCCATGATGAGGTCACGGACGTGGGGGCCGACGCCAAGGGAGCCACTTTCCTCTTCTCTGCTGCCAGGACGGTGATCGATGTGGGTGCCGAGGAGGGGCGGGGGATAAAGTGTGACGGCAACGGCAAAGTGGTAGATTTCGTCATCAATGAGAAATGTGCCGCTGGGGCCGGCGCTTTTGCCGAAGCGATGGCCAGAGCCCTGGAGTTGAGACTGGAGGAGATGGGGAAACTATCCCTCCAAGCGACGAAAGCCGTGCCCATGAACGCTCAGTGCACCGTCTTCGCTGAATCCGAGGTAGTCTCCCTGGTCCACGCTAAGACGCCCAAGGCGGACATCGTCCGCGCCGTCCACGACGCCATAGCCAGCCGCATCATCTCCATGGTGCGCCGGGTAGGGGTGGAGAAGGAGGTGGTCCTCATCGGCGGGATGGCCAAGAACATCGGCTTCGTCGATTCTCTGAAGAGGGGCCTAGAGATGGACCTCGCGGTGCCCGAGGATGCGGAGTTCGTGGGCGCTCTGGGAGCGGCTCTGATGGCGGCGGAGAGAGCCTGACCTATATGGCGAAGATCATGACCTTCGGAGGTTCGCGGCCATGACAGAAGAGTATTGGCGTTGGAGGGAGTACAACTGGAAGGCGCCAGACATAGAGTGGCGCGAGGCGGATATCATCAGCGGGGGGGTCGATGTCGGTTCGGTGAGTTCCCAGGCGGTGATCATGACCGATGGGCAACTCTTCGCCTACAGCAGCATGCGGACTGGCTCCGATAGCCCCGATAGCGCCCGCAAGGCGATGGGTTGGGCGCTGGAAGAGACGGGGTTGACATTGGAGGATATCCAATACGTGGTGGGCACAGGCTATGGAAGGGTGAACGTCCCCTTCTCCAACCGAGCCATCACCGAGATCGCCTGCCATGCCAGGGGGGCTAACTACATCTATGGGCCCACAGTGCGCACGGTGTTGGACATGGGAGGCCAGGACTGTAAAGCCATCCATTGCGACGAGCGAGGCAAAGTAACCGCTTTCTTGATGAACGACAAGTGTGCTGCCGGGACGGGGCGAGGCATGGAGGTCTTCGCCGATCTCTTGGCTGTGCCCATCGAGGAGATCGGCGAGAGATCGCTAGACGTGGACGAGGAGCCACCGCCGGTGAGCAGCACCTGCGTGGTCTTTGCCAAATCCGAGGCCACGGCGCTCCTGCGAGAGGGGTGGCCCAAGAACAAGGTGCTGGCCGCCTATTGTTCGGCCATGGCCCACCGGGTAGTTACCCTTCTGGAACGGATCGGTGTGGAAGAGTATTTCGCCATCACCGGAGGGATCTCCAAGAATATCGGCGTGGTGAAGCGGTTAGAGGATGAGTTGGGCGTCAAGTCTCTGGCCACGGATTATGACCCCCAGATCGCAGGGGCCATTGGAGCGGCCCTCTTCGCCGAGGCGCTGGTGAAGAAGCAGCGCTCCAAAGGAGGTTGAACTGTTAGCGAATTACGGCTATAAAGACGGCTCCGGGGAGTATTTCATCACCATCGACACAGGTAAATGCAATGGCTGCGGGGAATGTGTCGCCGCTTGTCCCTACGATGTCTTGGAAGTGGCACCCAACGATATGGAGCCCCTGGCCGATACCATGGTAGCGGCGGTGACGGAGGAAGAGCGGAAGAAGATCAAATACACCTGTGCCCCTTGCAAGCCGGTCACGGGAGAGCGGAACCTGCCTTGTGTGCTGGCCTGCGAGCCTGGAGCCATTACCCATTCTTGGTAGGAGAGTATGCTGAAGTTGACCATCGATCATATCGAGGTCAAGGTGGATGAAGGGGCCACGGT
>JAUVHF010000047.1 GCA_030593425.1 Anaerolineales bacterium | reverse complement strand
CCCTTCACTCCCCCTTCATGGCATTGCAGCCCCGCTCTTCCTCCTCGCCCTGGGAGGCAAGGGGGTAAATGTCCAAGAGGTAGATGTTCTCGACCCAGAGCGGTACATCCCCCCTCGGGAAAGGGTATACGTGGCCTATATCATCCTTCCCCATCGGTTAGATCAGTTGCCTCTTCTCCTCTGCCCTCGAACCACCTTGCGTCCCTTCACCCGGCCTACGGGAGGATCCCTTTTATGGCTCTAGAGGTAGACAGAGGGGAGGCCTGGAGGGTGCAGGAGCGGCTCACAAGAGGACCCGCCCCCGACCAAAGCCCATAACTCCATCTCGTTGGAGAAGGCCAGGACGAAGGCAACCGAACTATCTAGGGTTGCAAGCCCCAGAAATATATGATATACTGCTTTTGTGCAAAGGGGCACAATCTTATGACTACTAAAGGAGGAGATAAGGATGTACAAAAAACTCTTCATCCCGGGGCCAACCCAGGTTCGGGACGAGATCTTGCAAGTGATGGCCACCCCTATGATCGGCCACCGCTCCCAGGATTATGCGGACCTTCAGCGAGAGGTGATCCCCAAACTCCAGCAGGTGCTCTACACCGAGAACCTCTGTTTCCTCTCCACCTCCTCCTCCACGGGGCTTATGGAGGCTGCCATACGGAACTGCTCCCAGAAGAAGGTGCTCAATACCATCTGTGGAGCCTTCTCCAAGAGGTGGCATGAGATCACGCTGGCCAACGGCAAGGCCGCCGATCCTCTGGAGGTAGAGATGGGGCAGGCGATCACCCCAGAGATGATCGACGAGAGACTCAAAACCGGCCAGTACGACGCCCTCACCCTGGTGCATAACGAGACCTCCACGGGGGTCACCAACCCCCTCTACGAGATCGCCGAGGTGATGAAGAACTACCCCGATGTCTGCCTCTTGGTGGACGCCGTCAGTTCCATGGTCGGGATCAAGATCGAGGTGGACAAGTTAGGCATCGACGTCTGTTTGGCCGGGGTACAAAAATGCTTCGCCTTGCCTCCCGGATTGGCCGTGGCTTCGGTGAGCCAGAGGGCTATGGATCGCTCCGCGGAGGTGAAAGATAAGGGGTACTACTTCGACTTCCACGTCTTCCTCAAGTACTATGAGCGAGGCCAGACGCCGACCACGCCGGCCATCCCTCAGATTATGGCCCTCAACCAACAACTGGACGACATCTTGGCAGAGGGGCTGGAGAACCGTTTCCAGCGGCAGGCGGAGATGGCTAAGTTCGTTCAAGATTGGGCTCGCCAATATTTCGCCCTCTACTCCGATGAGCGCTATCTTTCCAACACGGTCACCAACGTCAAGAACACCCGAGGCATCAGCGTGGCCGGCCTCAACGAGGAGTTAGGAAAGCGAGGGGCTATGATCTCCAACGGCTACGGCCCTCTCAAGGAACATTGCTTCCGCATCGCCCACATGGGCGACTTGACCCTCGACGACCTGAAATGGGTCACGGGTCAAATCGAAGAGATCCTGGGCTTATAGGGAGGTGAAATGAAGGTATTGATCTGCGACCCTACCGCTCCAGAGGCCATCAAGGAGATGCGCCAGGCCGGGATCGAGCTCGAGGTGAGGGACGACATATCGGGCCAAGAACTGGAGGCTTCCATCCCCGGCTACCATGGGATAGTGGTGCGGGGCCGCACCAAGGTGCGGGAGAATATCATCGACGCAGCCAAAGATCTCAAGGTGATCGTCCGCGGCGGCGTGGGGCTAGACAACATCGACGTGGAGTACGCGCAATCCAAGGGGATCACGGTGATGAACACCCCAGCCGCCAGTTCCGCTTCGGTGGCCGAACTCACCATCGGCTACCTCTTCGCCCTGGCCCGCCACATCCCCCAGGCCACAGCATCCATGAAAGCCAATAGATGGGAGAAGAAGAAGTTCCGGGGCACCGAGATCCAAGGCAAGACCTTGGGACTTATCGGCTGTGGACGTATAGGCTCAGCGGTGGCCCGAAGGGCTGATGCCCTGGGGATGAAAGTGATCTTCCACCGTCGCAGCCGATATGAGATCGATTGTGCCATCCAAGTGCCCTTCAAGGAGTTACTGCAGACCTCCGACTACATCTCCTTCCACGTGCCCTATACCGAGGAGACCCATCACCTGCTGGGGGCCAAAGAGTTTGAGATGATGAAAGATGGGGTCTACATCGTGCAGTGCGGCCGAGGAGGCACCATCGACGAGGAGGCCCTATATGAGGCCCTCGTATCGGGCAAGGTGGCGGGTGCAGCCCTCGACGTCTTCGAAACCGAGCCCGCGGTGGACAATAGGCTCTTTCAACTAGACAACGTCATCGCTTCGCCTCACATCGGCGCCTCCACAGTGGAGGCCCAAGCCCGAGTGGGCATAGAGGTGGCGAGCCTGGTGATCGACTTCTACAAGGAGAGGTTCTAGGCCATCCCAGAGCGCGATGACGCTTGCCAGAGTCGCTGAGCATCTTCAGCCGTTACCTGGGAGAGGGGAGAAACGGTATCAAGAAAGCGAAACTGCCTCTCTTGGTCGATATCCCCCTCTTCCTACTCTTCTTGTTAGTGGGCACATCTGGCTTATGCTGCCAGAGGAGAGGATAGATACAGAGGTGGACTAAGACAGGGAGCGAGATCTTCATCCTTCCTCGCTACCTCTAGAACGACATCCATCGCTGGGCAATGTTGGCTATGGCTCTCTTCTTCAACTGGAGATGGATCGTTACCACCCTCACTAGACTTCTAGAATTGTAAGGAGGTCTCATATGGCCAAGATAGCCCCTTTCCGGGGGGTAAGGTACAACCCCCAGGGGTTCGAGAAACTGGATCTCACCGTCTCCCTCCCTTACGACAGGATAAAGGGTGATTTGCAAGAGAAATATTACCAGTTGGATGAGCACAACATCGTGCGCATCCTCAAGGGGAAAGCCTTTCCCGGGGACACGGAGACAGAAAATCAATATACACGGGCTAAGGGGTTCTACGAAGAGTGGCTCAAGGAAGGCATCCTCATCCGGGACCCCAAACCGGCCATCTACGGTTACAGCCAGGAATTCAGGCTCCCTTCCGGGGAGTTCGCCACCCGCATCGCCTTGATCGCCGCCCTGCAACTCACCGATTACGAAGAGGGGATAGTTCTACCCCACGAGCGGACCTTCTCCGGCCCCAAGATAGACCGCTTGAACCTCTTGCGGCCCACGGCGGTGAACTTTGGCCTCATCTTCATGGTCTACCCTGGGGATAAGATAGGCGAGATCCTGGCTCCCCACTTGCATAGGCAGCCGAATATCGACCTCTACGCTGTGGGAGAAACCGAGGTGAGACATGCCCTCTGGGTCATCGACGACCCCCAGGCCATAGCCGCCATTCAAGCGGAGATGGGGCCCAAACGGAACCTGATCATCGCCGATGGCCATCACCGTTACGAGACGGCTCTAGCCTACCGGGATGAGATGCGCCAGAAGAGCCCCGCCTGGGAGCCGGATATGGCTTTCAACTATCGCATGGTGGGCCTGGTGAGCATGGAGGATCCCGGCCTCACTATCCTCCCTACCCACCGATTGATGCACTCCATCCCTAACTGGAACAGCGCGGAGTTCCTGGCCCAGGCAGGGGAGTTCTTCGAGGTTTTGCCAGCAGAGGGGAAAGACGAACTCTTCTCCAAGATGGCCCAGATGGTGGCGAAGGAACACCTCTTCGGCCTCTTCGACGGCCAGGGGTATCATCTCCTCCGCCTCAAGGATGAAGGGGTGCTGGACCGCTTCGTAGAGGCCTCACGAGCCCGGGAGTGGAAAACCCTCGATGTCTCTATCCTCCATGAACTGGTGATCGAAAGGGTCTTGGGCCTCAGCAAGGAGAGCGTGAAGCGGAAAGAGAATATCGACTATATCCGAGACGCCCAGGAAGGCATCGAGGCGGTGAAGAGTGGCCAAGCCCAGTTCGTCTTCTTCTTGAACCCCACCAAGATTAGCCAGATGAGAGCCTGCTCCGGAGTGGGTGAGAAGATGCCCCAGAAATCGACCGACTTCTACCCCAAGATGATCAGCGGCCTAGTGATGATGCCCGTGGGGAAAGAGGAGAGGCTGGGGTAGCGGCTATCAGGAAGCGTGCGCACCCTCAATGGTGATAAGCGAGCACCTGAGCCACCGGATCACCGGTGGCTCAGGCCATTATAAGCCTGGTACGAGACCCTCTCCGCCTGATCAGGTCTCTTTGGCATGGTCAGCCACCTTCAGGCGCCCACCCCAATGCCCTGGCCTCCGAGGTGATATCCAGCCTCATAACCACCGACCCATCTCTTGAGGCTAGGTAATAGTAGCCCTCACCCTCCTCATAATGAAAGGCTAAGATCGCATCTCCAGCAAGCGACCAGGCCACGGGGCCGGAGAAGGGGCTACCCTCCTCGGCCACTTGCATAGTCCCCTCATCGCTTAAATCCCAGACCCAGAGCCCCCTGGCTTCGGTTACCTCATCCCCATAGGCAACCCCGCTAAGCAAGAAATAGGCTAGGCTTTGACCGTCGGGAGACCAGATGAAGTATCGAGCGTGCGTCCCCGGGGGAAGTTCCAAGAGTTGCGCCGTTGGCTGGGCCACGGTTAGATCGTAAACGAGGATCTGACCCGTCCCTGCTTCCGAGTCCAAGGAGGCCAAAGCCAACCGGCTCAACTCCGGTGAGAGCACCGACTGATCGGGCATGGCGTCCCCCTCGATGGGGATCGATTCGATAACCCGATCCCTCCTCCAACCATCATAGACAGCGATCTCCTCAAAACTGGGCTCGGCTCCCCGAGGGACAAGAAAGAGTTCACCTGAAGCGTCGTTATAGCCCAGAAGTGTGGCCAAGAAACTATCTTTCAACCTAGCCACTAGCCGATGTTCTCCTGTCGGCAGGTCTACCACCCCCACTTCTACCGAACGGCCGAAGGTGAGGGCCTCTGGGTCCTCATAGGCTACGGTATAGGCGATAGCCTCCCCTCCTACCGACCAACAGAGGTCAAAGGTATCGAGGATAGCGCCCTCCGGTAAGGTAAAAAGGGTAGTTGCACTCCCCCGCCTCAAATCCAGAAGACGCAATTCCAGCCCCAAAAGGTAGGCCATCCTATTCCCACGCAGCCGAGGGGAGATGACCTGGCCCTCGCCGAGAGCGGCGATCTCCCGAGCGTTATCCCCCGAGAAGCCCCCACCATAGACCTTCGAACCCAAAAGGTAGATCAGTCGTCCCTGGCCAGTGATGGTTGGGCCAGGGGTAGCGGTGACCGTCGGCGTGGGCAATCGTGTCTCGGTGGGAGGTGGCACAATCGTGGATAAAGGAGCAGGGGCCCCTGGCGCCGGCAGACAGCCAGATAAGAGAAACATTAGTCCCCAGATGAGACGAACTCGCTTATCCATCCTCTCCTCCCACTCGCTTATAGATAGCCAAGAGCCGCTGGGCCGCTTCGCTCCAAGTGAACCGTTTCGCCCGCTCCAAACCTTTGCTCCTCAACTCCTCCCGCAGAGAGGGGTCGCTTAGCGCCTTCTCCATCGCTTCAGCCAGGACCTCGACCTCTCGCGGTGGTACCAGGAGCGCTCCATCCCCCACCACCTCCGGCAAGGAGGAGAGAGCGGAGACCACTACCGGAGTCCCGCAGGCCATGGCCTCCAGTGGTGGCAAGCCGAACCCCTCGTAAAGGGAAGGGAAAACGAAGAGGTCGGCTAGGTTATACAAGGCCGGCAGATGCTCCTCGGGCACGTAGCCCAAAAAGAGCACCCTCTCTTCCAAAGAGAGCCTTTCTACCTCTTGGAAGATACCCTCATAGAGCCACCCTTTCCCCCCAGCGATAACCAGCCGGTGAGAAGGTCTCCCCTTCAAAAGGGAGTAGGCTTGCAACAGGCCCACATGGTTCTTCCGTGGCTCCAAGGTTCCCACAGTGAGGATAAAAGGGAAATCCAGACTATATCGGGCTTTCACGGGCGCTAGAGACTCTTGCTGGAGAGGATGAAACCGCTCTTCGACCCCCGGGTACAAGACTTCCACCCTACCCGCTTCTACCCCCAAGAGTTCGACGAGGTCACCCTTTGTATTCTGGGAATCGGCCAGAACCAAGTCGGCCTGGCCGATAGAACGGGGGACGGCCTGGGTCAGGTACCAGCGCAGCCGGGGGTCAGCGCCCTCTGGATAGCGCAGGAAGGAGAGGTCATGGATAGTGAGGACTCTCTTGCCTCGACGGAGGGGAGGGAGCACGTAGTCGGGGGAGTGAAAGAGGTCGAGCGGCCCGGTGAAAAGGTCAACGGGGAGAGGGAGGCGCAACCTTTGCCAGAGGATGGTAGCCCAGTGAGGGGAAAGAGGCAGATACCGAGGCTTGAAATTGGGGGGAAAGGTACCCTCCTCTTTGGGGCGACCAGCCACCAGGAGAAGGTATTCGTTCTCCCTATCTAATTGGGCCAGGGCTCTCACCAGGCCGCGCGCATACCGCCCGATCCCCGCCCTCTGATGCACCGCTGCCGTGTAGTCGATCCCTATCCGCAACCTTTACTCCGCCTCCCGGAAGGTCCAGACTAGATTGGCGAAGAAATTCCAAATCAATACCACGATGATGCCAATAGCCCAAGCGACCCTATACCAGGTGCCCAGCCATTCCAGTAAGATGTAGAAGATAACCGTTCTAGTCAGAAGACCCAGGATGCTGACGATAAAGAACTGGGTAAACTGCACCGCTGGCCCCTTATGCTTGATGTCGCCGAAGGTCCAGGTGCGGTTCAAGATGTAGTTATTCACCACCGCACAGGTGAAGGAGATAGCCTGGGCCAGGAGCGGGTAAAGCCCCACCCGTTCCACCAGAGCGATGAGGATGCTGTAATCCACCACCGCGCCGATGGCACCCACTACCAACCACTTGCCGAACCGCTCCACCAACTTCCTATGGTTCTCCACCAATTCCACTATCCGTTGCAAGGGACCTCCCGCGGCTTCTTGTCGATGACCGTTAAAAGCCCCAAAAGGAGGGCCAGATGTATATTCATGCCATGCACGTAGAGATTATCGAAGAGGCTATGAGCGCAAAAGGCGACCATCACCCCCAGGATCCCCAAGGTGATGCCCCGCCACTGGTCTTGGGCCCCCCGATAGACCCGCCAACCGTGCCAGAAGATAGCCGCCCAAAGAAATAGATAACCCCCCAGACCAACAAGCCCTGCCTCGGCGGCGATATTCAAGTAATAGTTATGGGCGTGGCCCATGGCATCCTCCCAGCCAGGCAGAGCGTAGGCCGGGTAGACGGGCACATAGTTCCCGATCCCCACCCCCAAAAGGGGGTTATCGCTCACCATCCTCCAGGCCGCCTGCCAATGGGCCAGCCGCTCCACTATGGCGTAGTTCTCATCGCTGAGGGGTATCCCTTCTACACTGGTGATCCTGAGATAGGGAAGAAAATCGAGTAGCCGTTCGACCAGGGCAGTCGGTATGAGCCTCTCCCCTCCCAAGAGGAGAAACAAGACCCCCAAGAGGAGAAGAAGAGTCAAAAGCAGAAACCCCCAACGGCGTCGCAGAGCGGTGGCCGTCAGCCCGCCTATAACCATAGCCACGAGAAGGCCGACAAGGGTACCCAAGGCCATATCTCTGGCTCCGAACCAGAGACCGCTCAAAAGCCCCGCCCCGATCCCCATCAATACCCCTATCAATTGAGGCCCGAAAGCCTCCGTCCAAACCCCCACCAGGGCCACGAAGCCCAAAGCAGCCAGGGACCCCAGCCAAGCCCCCCTAGACCAGGACATCACCATGGCCGTTCCCATGACGGCTAGGCCGATGGCTGCCAGGCCCCAGAAGAGCAAACTCTCAAGCCTCCGCCAGCCAGCGAAAGTGATGCCCACAGTTAAGGGCAGAAGAAGCCCCAGATATCCGCCGAAGGGGTTCGGCTGACCGAAGGTTCCGTAGGCCCGGCTGAAGCGGCCAAAGAGGATGAAACTCTCCGGCCCCACCCCCAAGAGAAACTGATAGACCCCCAGGAGCGCCTCCAGGATCCCAGCGATGAGGATAGCGATGATGGCTTTCCTGCTCCCCCCGAGAGCAGTGGCCACAAAGAGGTATATGCCTAAGACCTCCAGCCAGACGAGGAGCCCCTTGAGGCTGTATTGCAAGGAGAGGACGGTCAAGAGAGAGAAGGAGATGGCGATGAGAAAGACGAGCAAGGGGAGAAGAAGGGGCGCGGGCCCGATTCTAACCTCCCGCCTGGCGACCATCTGGGCCAGCCAGGCGGCCAGCACCAAGCCGACTAGAAGTTCCGTCACCCCCACGCTCATCACCCCCACCTGAACTTCCTTCCATGAGCCGAAGGGGATGGAGAAGATGAGGAGATAAAGGCCCAGATGGGGGTGGATGAGGATGGTTAGGAAAACGATGGCCCCCACTATCGAGACCCCCACCAAAGTCAAAGGTAGGTAGACGATGGCCAAGCCAGCGGCAATGACCAGGAGCACTACCGCCCAGCGGTGATATTCTGCCAACCTTACCCAATATGTGATCAGCATCGACCTCCCACTCACGGAATGATATGCTCAGGAGGCCCTTTTGTCAATTAACTTTCTTGGCATTTTTGCCAACGATTCCGCAATCGGGTATGATAAACGCCTGGCTGGAGTCTGGCAGCGGCCTGCTATAATGGCAACTTCGCCAGAGTCCGGCCCCCGGGCTTGGGTGCACGTATCGAGGGAGCGGCCATGGCAGGAGAAGACAGAGCACAAACCATGCCCGCCGAGGCGTGGAAAGCCATGTGGGCCAGGCCCAGTAACGCGCTGTGGCTCAGGTTGTGCGCGTGGGGCAACGTTATCGGAGATCGGGTGACATTCGGGCTCCTGAAGGGTGTAGACCTGAGCGGTGGCACCATCCTGGACTTGGGCTGCGGGCATGCACGGACGACGATGGCAATCATGCACCGCTTCGGGGCTCGCTCGCTGACAGGAGTGGATTTCTGCGAAGAAGCGCTGGAATCCGTGAAGCGTCGCAGGGGCGATCTTGCCGTCCGCACCATCCACTCAGACCTGATGTCACTCGATCTGGACGAGCGGTTCGACCTGGTGTTCAGCGCGTACGTGGCCGAGCACTTTTGGGGGGACCTGCGCCTGCCCGCCATCCAGCAGCATGCGCGCTTTGCCAAAGAAGGCGGACACGTGCTCATCATCGTGCCAGGCCCCTCGTTTCTCTCCCGCGCGGTCAATGCCGCCTGCAACACACCGTCGGGGATCAACCAAGTGAATTTCACCCGTGTGGAGATCAACAATTTGTTCACGCGGGCTGGGCTGAGGGTAGTGGGCACCCGCAACCTGCTCTTCGGATCGACATTGTACACGCTCGGTCGCAAAGTCAAGCCATCGGGATAGGCGGTGAGCACTTGGACCATCTTCTCGACACGGCTTGCATTGCGCCCTTCTCCGACGCAGCCTCGATGATGCCCTGGGAGTCCTTTTGTCAATTGACTAGCCTCTCTTGACAGCCTTCTCTTGTTGTGCTAAAATATGCAAGTGCAACTAATTGCAGGATGGAGCCACCATGACGAGAGTGGAGAGCGACACGCTGCTACGCAGTCTGGGCTTGCGTCCTACCCCGCAACGGATGCTGATACTCCAAGCCATTCTAAATAGCCCTGGGCACATCTGTGCGGAGGATATCCACGAGCAGGTTAGAGAAGAGTATCCTCACATCAACATCTCCACCATCTATCGAACCCTAGAACTCTTAAAGGATCACCACGCTATCTGTGTAACCGACTTGGGCCAGGGCTCAGTCCTCTATGAACTGTTGAGGGGGGAACGGCATCACCACATGGTCTGCCTATCTTGCGGCAAGATCCTGGAATTCGACCATCGCTTTCTGGAGCCGTTAGAAGCCACTCTGGAAGAGGAGTATCGATTCAAGGCCCAGATAGACCATTTCGCCATCTTCGGCCTCTGCGCCGATTGTCTCCT
>JAUVHF010000002.1 GCA_030593425.1 Anaerolineales bacterium | reverse complement strand
GGTCTGCCTATCTTGCGGCAAGATCCTGGAATTCGACCATCGCTTTCTGGAGCCGTTAGAAGCCACTCTGGAAGAGGAGTATCGATTCAAGGCCCAGATAGACCATTTCGCCATCTTCGGCCTCTGCGCCGATTGTCTCCTCATAGGATCCCGTCCCACAGGGATCCCGAGGGATGGGAAAGGAGAAGAAGGTGACTAGGACCATCGCTGTGGCTGGAAAGGGAGGCACAGGCAAAACCACGGTTGCGGCTTTACTGATCCAACATCTTATAGAACGCAGCCCTGGCAGCATCCTAGCCATAGACGCCGATCCCAGCACCAACCTCAATCTAGTCTTGGGTGTGCCTTTAGAGGAGACGATAGGCGATATTCGGGAAGAGACCCTCCAAGAGATCGGCAGGGGAGGCCTGGGGGGCATTAGCAAGCACGACTATTTGGAGGTGAGGATTAACCAAGCGTTGGTGGAGACCGAGAGGTTCGACCTTCTGGCCATGGGCCGCCCCGAGGGACCGGGCTGTTACTGTGCCGCCAACCATGTGCTCCGCTTCTGCATCGACCGCTTGGCCAGGAGTTACGACTACGTGGTCATCGACAACGAGGCTGGCTTGGAACATCTCAGCCGCCGCACCACCCGAGATGTGGACCTTCTCCTCATCGTCTCCGACCCTACCATGCGAGGTCTCATCGCCGCCTCCCGTGTCGTCGACCTGATCCGCGAGTTAGATACCCATGCGTCCCATATCCACCTCATAGTGAACCGCGTCTCGGTGGATGGAGATGGGCGGCCCACTCTGGCTCCCCAATTGGAGGGCGTTATCAAGGAAAAAGGACTTGAACTCGTGGGCTTGATACCAGAAGACTCGACGGTAGCCGATTACGACGCCTTGGGTAAGCCGTTGATCGACCTGTCCAAAGAGTCGCTCATCCGCAGCGCCATGGAGGATCTCCTTCAACCCCTCGACGGACTCCTATAAAACCTGGTGACTTGTAGAAGTCACCATCCAGGACTCCAAACCGTAATCGGAGAGAAGAAGATGCATATCCCAGACGGCTATCTCAGCCCCGCTAGTTGTGCTGTGATGTACGCCGCGGCTACACCCTTCTGGTACCGAGCCAGCCGGAAGGTGAAACGGGTTTTGACCGCCAGGATGGTGCCCCTCATCGCCCTCTTCGCCGCCTTCTCCTTCGTCATCATGATGTTCAACATCCCCCTCCCCGGTGGAACCACCGGCCACGCTGTAGGCAGCACCCTAGTAGCCATCATCTTGGGACCCTGGGCAGCGGTGATCGCCATCTCCGTGGCCTTGGCCATCCAAGCCCTCTTCTTCGGAGACGGAGGGGTTTTGGCCTTCGGAGCCAACTGCTTCAACATGGCCGTGGTGATGCCCTTCGTGGGCTACTACATCTACCACTGGATCAGCGGGCGAAGCGAACTGACATCGCTGCGTCGGCCCATCGGGGCGGCTGTAGCCGGCTATGTCGCTCTCACTATCGCTGCTCTCTTCACCGCTGTCGAGCTTGGCCTCCAACCTTACCTCTTTAGGGCCGCCGACGGGACACCCCTCTACGCACCTTACGGCCTCTCGGTGGCCATCCCGGCCATGATGGGGCCTCACCTCCTGGTGGCTAGCGTGGTGGAGGCCCTCGTCACCGGATCGATAATCTCTTATCTACAACGAGTCAATCAGCCCTTATTGATGTTGACCACGGAACTCCCGGCAGAGGCCAGGGAAAGAGCAGTCGCCTCCCCCAGGGCGAGGATATTATGGGTCGGACTGGCCATCTTAATACTCCTCGCCCCGTTGGGACTATTGGCCCCTGGAACGGCTTGGGGCGAGTGGGGTGGAGAGGAGTTGCGGGAGTTGGGGTTGGGCTTCATCCCTGAGGGGTTGGAGCGGTTAGGGGGCATTTGGCCCGCTCCCATCCCCGATTACGAAGTGCCAGGCCTCAACGCCAACCTGGGGTATATCCTCTCCGCCGTCGTGGGGATCGTTCTGGTCTCGCTAGTCACCTGGCTGGTCAGCAGAATAGTGGTCAGGCAGTCAACCAAAATCTGATGCGGTATCCCTGGCGACTTCTGCGTCGCCGCATCGCCCTTGTTTCGGAGGTGTAATGCGCGCTAGGCGGGGCTTTATCGAGAGGAGCATCGCTGATATCACCGCTACGCTGGAGAAGGCTATCTTCTCTGAAGAACTGGCAAGGAAGGAGGGCCTCCTCCAAAATCTAGATCCTCGGATGAAGGTGATCACCTTCCTGGCCTTGCTGTTGGCGGTCAGCCTCTCCCAAGGACTCCTCATCATCGTGGCGCTTTACTTTCTGACCCTGCTTCTGGCTTGGCGTTCCCGTATACCTCTGGGCTTCTTCATCAAGCGGGTCTGGCTCTTTATGCCCTTCTTTACCGGGATGGTCGCCTTACCGGCCCTGTTCAACATCTTCACCCCGGGAGAACCCATCGTCACCTTATGGCAGACGGAACGGTTCCATCTGGCCATTACCATACAGGGCTTGCGCACCGCGACCTTTTTGGTTCTACGAGTCGGGGTCTCCGTTTCCCTAGCCCTCCTTTCAGTCCTCACCACCCCTTGGGCTACCCTCCTCAAGGCTCTCCATATCCTTCGCCTACCCCAGGTCTTCATCCTCATTTTGGGCATGGCCTACCGGTACGCCTTTCTTCTCCTCCACACCGCTAACAGCATGTTCCTGGCCCGCCAGAGCCGCACGGTGGGCCAAATGCCGGGTGGGGAGAATCGTCGCTGGATAGCCGCCAGCGCCAGCACCCTTCTGGCCAAATCATACCATCTCAGCCAGGAGGTCTATCTGGCCATGCTCTCTCGCGGCTTCCGGGGAGAAGCCCAGATGTTAGACACATTCCGCCTCAAACCCTCCGATTGGCTGTGGGGAGCCACCCTCCTAGCCCTGGCTCTCCTTGCCGTTTTGATGTGAAGATGCGAAAAGAACCGATCTTCGAATTGGAAAGGGTGAGTTTCACCTACGATGGGAAGGTCACCGCTCTACGTGAGGTGAGCCTGGCCGTGGCTGCAAGGGAGAAAATAGCCCTGCTGGGAGCCAACGGCTCTGGGAAAAGCACCCTGCTCATGATCCTGGCCGGGCTGTATTTTCCCGCCCTCGGTCAGGTGCGAGCCTTCGGCAACGCCCTGACCGAGGAGGCTTTCAAAGACGAATCGTTCGCTTTCTCCTTCCGGCGAAAGGTAGGCCTCCTCTTTCAGGACCCCGACGTCCAACTCTTCTCCCCTACCGTCTGGGATGAGGTGGCCTTCGCCCCCCTACAACTAGGTCTAGATCAAGAAGAGGTGGTTAGCCGGGTGGAAGAGGCGTTGCGACTCTTGAGGATAGAGAGCCTGCGGGATCGAGCCCCCCACCGCCTGAGTGAGGGGGAGAAGAAGAAGGTAGCCATAGCCTCTATCCTCTCCCTGCATCCGGAGGTCTGGCTCCTCGACGAGCCCACGGCTGGCCTCGACCCCCGCACCGAGAGTTGGTTCCTCGATTTCATCTGCCAACTTAACGAGGTGGGCCACACAGTCATCACCGCCACCCATGACCTGGACGCGGTGGATCTCATCGCCGACCGGATCTACGTCCTCAGCGAGGAGAACCGGTTGATTGCCCAAGGTACCCGCCAAGAGATCCTCTCCGACCGAGAACTGCTCCTCCGCTGCAACCTCACCCACGAACATCGCCATCGCCACGAGCGCCTGGAGCACGCTCACCCTCATCGCCACCCCGAGCGCCATATCCACCCCCACGAGTGAGGAGCGGGACCCGGCTTCCTACCGAAGGTCTGTCTTAGGGCCTTCTGGTGCAAGGACAGACTCGCGAGTCTGGGATAGATAACCATCTACAGCAAGGCTTCTCGCTAGCCCTCCTCCCTAGCAAAGGGAAAAGGTCCCCCACCACTTTCGCGCCGTCCCGGCGGTGGGACACCCCTTGCTCCCACCGTTCTAGGCTCGCACAATGATCTCCGAAACCTTAAAATTTCCTCCAAAACCTTAAAATTTCGCCCATAGTACCCTGGAGGTATTGTCAGAGGGGGTAAAGTGGTGTATAATGGTGGGGAATTTTGGCATAAAATGGGGAAAAGTGGGAGACACGAGACATGTAGGCCCCTCGAAGAGGGGTCACGTGGGGAATCTTAGAACATATGTTCTTAGGCGAATACTCCCATACTATAGATAGCAAGGGGCGGCTCACCATCCCGGCCAGATTTCGCGCCGAGTTGGCCCCGGGGATGGTGGTCACTCGAGGCCTGGATCGCTGCCTCCTCGTTTACCCCCTCCCCGAGTGGGACAAATTGGCCGAGAGGATCAACGGCCTCCCCATCACCCAGAGGGATGCCCGGACCTTTACCCGTCTCATCTACTCTGGGGCTATCCATTGCGAACTGGACAGGCAGGGACGGATCCTTCTACCTCAATATCTGCGGAAATATGCGGGCATCGACAACGAGAGCGTAGTCATCGGCTTATATGCCCGTCTCGAGATCTGGAACCCTATCCGCTGGGAGGAGGTGAGGAAGAAGGTCGAAGAAGAGGGAGACATCATCGCTGAGCAACTGGCCGACCTGGGCATCTAGCCAGCACTTTCCCGTCCTCTACCAAGAGGTCCTATCCGGACTTCAAGTAAAGCCCGGCGGACGGTATATCGACTGTACAGTAGGGGCTGGAGGACATGCCGCTGGCATCCTCTCTCGATCCGCCCCGAAGGGCATGCTTCTAGGCATCGACCTGGATCCAGAGTCGTTAAGGGTAGCCCAAAGGACTCTGGATCCCTTTGGAGAAAGGGCTCTACTTGTGGAGGCTGATTTCCGAGATCTGAAAAGAGTGGCAAAGGAGCATCTTTCACGCCCGGTGGACGGGATCCTGCTCGATTTGGGTGTATCCTTTCTACAACTGGATCGACCAGAGCGAGGGTTCTCTTTCCTCCGGGATGGCCCTTTGGATATGCGCTTCTCTCCCAGGCAGAAGTTGACGGCCGCAGATCTAGTGAACCGGCTCTCCCAGGAGGAGTTGGCTAGCCTCCTCAAGCGGTGTGGCCAGGAGCCAAAAGCGAGATCGATCGCCCGAGCCATAACACTCCATCGGCCCATCGAAAGCACTCGAGAACTGGCTGGCATAGTGGCCCAGGTGGTGGGGCGACGCCGCAGACTTCACCCCGCTACCAAGACCTTTCTGGCCCTGCGCATCACTGTAAATGATGAATTGACCGCCCTGGAAGAGGCCCTGCCCCAGGCGGTGGAGATATTGGCCGTGGGGGGACGGCTGGCGGTCATCTCCTTTCATTCTTTAGAGGATCGAATCGTCAAAGAGTTCATGCAGCGGGAATCGAGGGACTGTCTCTGCCCTCCGGAGGTCCCGGTCTGCAGATGTGGCCATCGCCGAAGCCTCCAGGTCATCGCTAAGAAACCTATCCGACCCACCCCAGAGGAGGTCGAAAGGAACCCTCGCAGCCGGAGCGGCAGGCTTAGAATCGCGGCCCGACTTCAAAGTGTCGATTAATAGGCCTATCTCCTATATCGCCCAGACTCACCCTAGGCAAGAGAGAAAGCGGTTTCAACTTAGAGGGAAAACCATCGGCTTGCTAGCGGTTCTCTTCATCCTGGCTAGCCTAATAGGTTGGTTCTACCTTACGCAAGCCAGCGAGGCTACGACTACCGCCCTGCGGCTTCAGCGGTTGGTCTCTGAGCGGGAGCACCTGCGGCGGGAGAGTGCGGAGGTCCGCTACCGGATAGCAGAATTGGAAAACCTCTCTCGCATCCGTGAGAGAGCCCGCCTTCTAGGTTTGGGACCACCTCAAAAGGCGGAATATCTATATTTCTCTTCCCAAGAAAGCGAGATCTCTTCGGCCCCCATCAAGGAAGACGATCTCCTATCACCGACGGGGGATGACCTCTGGGGGAGAGTTCTCTCTTTCCTTCGGGTTCTTCTCTTCGGACAAGCGAAGAGCGAAGGAACCGCAGAGGCGATCATAGAGAGCGTCGGGAACGAAAATGAAGTGGAGATAAAGAGAGATGACCTCGGAGTTACGCCAGCGATCTCATAGGCGGTTAGTTGTCCTTGCAGCCGTCTTCTTCGCCTTCTCCCTCATCCTCGTGGGGCGCATCATCTACTGGCAGGTGGTGCGTCGCCAAGAACTCTTGGAGTTGGCCGAACTGGAACACTATCAAACCAGGGTCATCCCTCCGCAACGAGGGGCGATTTTGGATCGGACAGGCTCGCTTCTGGCCACCGATATCTTCCAGTACGAGATCTTCGCCACCCCCAGAGACGTTCTTGACCCCCGTTGGACAGCGGAGCAACTCGCTCCTCTTCTCGAGAGACCACCCGAGACCCTCTGGGCACTTCTTGACCGAGAAGATCTGAGCGTGACCCTGGCCAAACAGATACCCCTGAATGTGGGGGAGAAGATAGCCTCCCGGGGCCTCCCTGGCGTGGGAGCCATCCCTCTGCCTCAGCGCATCCATCCTGAGAAGGAGTTGGCCTGTCACCTTTTGGGTTTTGTGGGGGCTGAGGGCGACGGTTTCTACGGCCTAGAGGAGTACTACGACGACATCTTGCAAGGCGAGCCGGGGTCGAGAGGGGGGGAAAGAGACCCTTCCGGGCTACAGATGATCGCCGGCTACGGCAGTTACGTTCCTGCCCAGGAGGGCCCCACCCTGGTTCTCACTTTGGATCGTACTATTCAAGGCCTGGTAGAAGAGGATTTAGAGAAGGCTATCGAGGAATACGGCGCTCAGGGGGGCACCATCATCGTCATGGATCCCTGGACCGGGGCTATCCTGGCCATGGCTAGTTACCCCCGCTACGATCCCAACCGTTTCTTTGAAACCTCGGAGGAACTTTTCGTCAACCCCGCCATAAGCGAGGTCCATGAGCCAGGCTCGGTCTTTAAGCCGGTGACCATCGGCGCGGCTCTAGATACCGGCAAGGTGACGCCGGAGACCACATATAACGACACCGGTTCTATCCTGGTGGGGGGGCAAGTGATAGCCAACTGGGACTGGGGGGCCCGGGGTGAAACCACGGTATCTGAACTTTTGAGATACTCCCTCAACGTGGGAGCGGCCACGATGAGCACCAGGCTCGGAGCCGAGAAATTCTACCGCTATGTGCGAAGGTTTGGCTTCGGTGAGCCTACCGGTGTCGATCTGGCGGGCGAGGTATCGGGCATCGTCAAGACCCCCGGGGACGCCCAATGGCATGAGTCCGACCTAGGGACCAACTCTTTCGGCCAGGGGATTAGCGTCACCCCCCTGCAGATGATAAACGCTATGGCCGCTATAGCCAACGGGGGGCTCTTGATGAAACCCTATATCGTGCAACGGATCATAAGAGAGGACAGCGTGGTGGAAATAGAGCCCGTGGTGCGGCGCCGGGTGATCTCCCCGGAGACAGCCAGACAACTCACCCAGATATTAGTAGAGGGGGTAAAGAGGGGAGTGGCGGAGTTAGCCTATGTGGAGGGTTATTCCCTCGCCGCCAAAACGGGCACAGCCCAGATCCCTATACCCGGCGGCTATGACCCCACCTGGACCATCGCTTCCGTAGTGGGCTGGGCCCCGGCTGACGACCCCCGCTTCATCATCCTGGTGAAGATAGATAAGCCCCAGGCCGCGCCTTGGGGGGCTGTGGTCGCCGCCCCCATCTTCAAGAGCCTGGCCCAACAACTATTCGACTATCTGGGCATCCCACCTGATGAGGTGCGATTAGCGAAAGAGTAGATCGTAAAGAGAATGTTTACCCTAGGTGATCTTTGGGAAGGGATAACAGGAAAAAAACTAGAGCATCCCTTGGCTTTTAAGAACGGGGTCGTCGATTCCCGTCTAGCAGAGGAGGGTAGCCTCTTCGTAGCCTTGCGGGGAGAAGATGGGGATGGTCATGACTACGTGAAGGACGCCTTCGAACGAGGGGCGCTGGCGGCTCTAGTGGAAAGGGAGATAGAGGGCTACCCGGTTACTAAAGACGCCTCTTCCCTCCCCTCCTCGCCGGAGCCTTTCTGCCTCCTAGTGGAAGATAGCCTGCGCGCCCTCCAGGATCTGGCCGCCTACTGGCGGAGGAGGTTTGACCTTCGAGTGATAGGGGTGACCGGCAGCATGGGCAAGACCACTACCAAAGAAACGATCTGGTCGGTCTTGAGGAAAGCCTTCCCTACTTTGAAGAGCGAAGCCAATTACAACAATGAAATCGGCCTGCCCCTCACCCTGCTCAACCTAGATGAGAGTTGCCAGAAGGTGGTCTTGGAGATGGGGATGTATGACCTGGGGGAGATAGCCCTGCTGGCCGAGATCTCCCAGCCTCAAGTGGGGGTAATCACCAACGTGAGCCACTCCCATCTAGAGAGGCTCAAAACCTTAGCCCGCATCGCTCAGGCCAAGGCCGAACTGGTGGAGGCTCTCCCCTCGAACGGAGTAGCGATCCTCAACGGCGACGACCCCCGGGTCAAAGCCATGGCCCAAAAAACGGAGGCTAAGGTCTTCTTCTACGGCTTGAGCCCCGATTGTGATCTTTGGGCTTCCGACATCGAGAGTCGAGGATTGCAGGGGGTGCGCTTCCGCCTCCATCATGGTGAGGAAACCCTCCATGTGAGGGCCCCCCTTTTGGGCCGGCATAGCGTCCATGCCGCTCTGGCTGCGGCGGCGGTGGGCCTGGTGGAGGGAGAACCCTGGGACCAGATCGTCGCCGGGCTCCAAGATATCGCCGCCCAACTCCGTCTCATCGCCGTCCCGGGGCTCAAGGGTTCGACCATCATAGACGATACCTACAACGCTAGTCCCGCCTCCACCCTAGCAGCCTTAAACCTCCTCTCCGACCTAGAGGGGAGGAAGATCGCTGTTCTGGGGGATATGCTGGAACTAGAGAGTTACGAAGAGAGAGGGCATCGGCTGGTGGGAAGGCGCGCCGCCGAGACGGTGGACAAATTGGTAACCGTGGGACCCAGAGGCTGCATCATCGCCGAAGAAGCCCAGGCTCTGGGCATGGATGAAGATGATCTCTTCGCCGTGGAGAACAACCAAGAGGCGGTGAAGGTCTTGCGGCGTCTCATCGCTTCCGGTGACCTCATCCTCATCAAGGGCTCCCGAGGGATGAAGATGGAAGAGATAGTGGCTAAGTTGGGAGGAAAGTGATGGCCCCTTCTCTCGCTGTAGGCTCTCTCACCTTCCTCTTCGCTATCCTCTGGGGAGGACCGCTGATCAAATATCTTCGTGGCCACGGCATCGGTGAGCAGATCCGTATCGATGGCCCCCGTTCCCACAAAGTCAAGACCGGAACCCCCACCATGGGGGGGATCATGATCATCGGCCCCATAGTCACGATCACTTTGCTCCTGCTTCTTGCCGATCGAGCGGTCCTTTCTCTGGCTCCAGAACTCCTGAGCGACTTGGAGAGGTTGATCGGCAGGTCCATCCTCCTCCCCCTGGGCATCCTGGTGGCCTATGGCACCCTAGGAGGGTTGGATGACCTAGCCGGAATAGTTCGTCGCCGGCAGGCACTACAGGCGAAGGCCGAATCGGCCTTGGTGGAGAAAACGGGCTTCGTAGCCCGCCTGAAGTTCGCCTGGCAGGCAGCGATAGCTGCCGTTGCGGCTTTCATCCTTTACCACCTCTTAGGGCTTCGGGGGGTGGGGGTTCCCACCATCCCCCGCTTCATCGACCTGGGGTTCTGGTATATACCCGCGGCCATCTTCATCATCGTGGGCAGTTCCAACGCCATCAACCTCACCGATGGCCTCGATGGGTTAGCTGGAGGCACCTCGGCCATCGCCTTCGTCGCCTACGGGATCATCGCCTATCTCCAAGGACAGGCTTACCTGGCTCTCTTCTGCTTTACTGTAGTGGGAGCGGTCCTGGCTTTCCTCTGGTTCAACGCCTATCCGGCCCAACTCTTCATGGGTGACGTAGGCTCTCTGGCTCTGGGGGCCACCTTGGGGGTAGTGGCTCTCATGACCGGGCAGTGGCTGCTTCTGCCCATCGTAGCCATCGTCTTCGTGGCCGAGACCATGTCGGTGATCATGCAGGTAGCCTACTTCAAGCTGACCAAGGGGCGGCGGCTCTTCAAGATGAGCCCCCTCCACCACCACTTTGAACTCCTCGGCTGGTCTGAGGTCCAAGTAGTACAACGTTTCTGGCTGGTGGCCATGCTAGCGGCCATGTTGGGGATAGCCTTGGCGCTCATATAATGGTCAAATTGGCTCCACTATTCATATCGGTGGTTTACGAAATGGGAGAGTCTAGGAAGGTATTTATCATCGGCCTAGGAAGGGAAGGGATGGCCTTGGCCCGCTTCCTCGCTCAGCGAGGAGCCACCATCACTGTCAGCGACCTCAAAACAAGGGAAGAACTGGCGGAGAGGATCGAAGGGTTATCTGGGTTCCTCATCCGATTCGAGTTGGGAGGACATCCCCAGAGCCTTTTGGACGCCGACGTTATCTACGTCAGTCCCGGGGTTCCCCAGGATATCCCTCTCTTGGTGGAGGCTCGCAAACGGGGCATCTCTACCAGCAGCGAGACGAGGCTATTTTTCAGCCTTTGCCCAGCCCCTATCATCGGGATAACAGGGAGCAGCGGCAAAACTACCACCGCCACCCTAGTCGGCCAAATAGTGGAGAGGGCCGGTCGCCACACTTGGGTAGGAGGGAACATCGGCTCCCCCCTGATAGAGTTCGTAGAAGAGATAAGGCCTGAAGCCATAGTGGTCACCGAACTCTCGAGTTTTCAGTTGGAGAACCTGGATCGAAGCCCCCATATCGCCTGCGTGTTGAACATCACGCCCAACCACCTGGACCGTCACAAGACCATGGAGGCTTATAGGGCGGCCAAATTGAACATCTTGCGCTACCAAGGAAGGAACGACTATGCCATCCTAAACAGGGACGATCCTGCCACCCATGCCTTGCTCCCCGAATGCCAGGGCCGAACCCTCCTCTTCAGCAGGCTAGAGGAGGTAGAAGGAGGGGCTTTCATACGGGAAGGCAGAATCATAGTCCGCTGGGCGGGCGAAAAAGAGGTATGCGAGAGAGGGGATATCCGGCTCTTGGGCGATCATAATCTGGAGAACGTGCTTGCGGCTTGTGCCATCTCGGCAGCCGCCGGGGCTCCGACAGAGGCTATGGCTGAGGTGTGCACGACTTTCGCCGGGGTGGAACACAGATTGGAGTTAGTGCGGGAAGTGGCTGGCGTCTCCTACTACAACGACTCCATCGCCACTTCGCCGGGGCGGGCCATAGCGGCGCTGCGTTCCTTCGATCAACCCATCGTGCTCCTAGCAGGAGGGCGAGGGAAGGGCCTTCCTTTTAAGGAGTTGGCAGAGCTTATCGTGCAAAAGGTTCGCTATCTCATCCTCTTTGGTGAGGAGGCACGAGCCATAGAAGAAGCGGTGCGCGAGGCAGGGAAGAGAGCCGGGGTGGCCGAGACCCCACTCATCAAAGATCTTGGTGACCTAGAAGAGGCGGTGAATCTTGCCGCTCAGGTGGGTCAGCCAGGAGATGTCGTTCTCCTCTCCCCAGCCTGCACCAGTTTCGACCTCTATGGCGACTTCGCGGAGAGAGGCGAACACTTCAAAGATCTGGTAGGCAAACTGAAAGATGGCTAAGAGGAACCGCTGGAGAGATATCGCGGCCCGAGGCCCCGACTACGTGATCCTTTTGGTCCTGGCCGGGCTCCTTCTCATAGGCTTGATGATGGTCTACAGTTCTACCTTCGCTCTGGCCTATGAACTATACGATAACCCCACCTATTTCTTGGTCCGCCAAGCCACCTGGGCAGGCCTGGGGGTTTTGGCTATGCTCATCGTCACCCGCATCGATTACCATCGCTGGCGGTATCTGTCGGTGCCAGCCCTAGGTCTGTCCCTGTTTCTCCTAGCCCTCGTCCTCTTCATTGGAGAGGAGGTGCACGGCTCCCGACGGTGGCTCCTGAGCCGCTCGCTACAACCCAGCGAATTCACCAAACTGGCTATGGTTCTCTACATCGCCCATTGGCTCTCCTCCAAGGGGGAGAAGATCCAGCAGGTCTCTTATGGGCTGGTTCCCTTCGCAGTCCTCATCGGACTAGTCACCGGATTCATCATCTTGGAGCCCGATTTCGGCACCGCCATCCTCATCGTGGCTACCACGGTGGCTATGTTCTTCATCGCCGGCGCAGATCTTCTCCAGTTGGGGATCGGCTTTCTCGTAGGAGGCGCTACCCTCTATCTCTTGATCAGCCAGACCTCTTACGCTGCTAGCAGGATATCCACCTACTTGGCAGATCCTCTCAACGACCCTTTCAGCCTGGCCAATTACCACGTCTCTCAGACCCTCATCGCCTTGGGCTCCGGGGGGATAACCGGCGTGGGGCTGGGAGCCAGCCGGCAGAAACTGGGCTTCCTCCCCGCCTCCCATACCGATACCATCTTCGCCATCCTAGGGGAGGAACTAGGGCTCTTCGGCTGTCTAGTGGTGATGGTGCTCTTGGCCATCCTCGCCTATCGGGGCTTGAGGATCGCTTTCCAGGCGCCCGACATCTATGGGATGCTTTTAGCCTCGGGCATAACCTGTTGGCTGACCATCCAGGCCCTGGTCAATATCGCCGTAGTGACGGCTACTCTACCTTTCACCGGGCTCCCCCTGCCCTTCATCAGTTTCGGGGGTTCATCCTTGGTCATCTCCCTGGTCGGAGTGGGGATACTCCTCAATATCTCCCAGGGAGGAGAAGGAGAAGAGGGTGCGACTTTTGATTTCGGGTGGCGGCACCGGCGGCCACATCTATCCCGCCGTGGTCGTGGCTAGGGAACTCGGGGCTCAAGAAGTGTCATCTTTCCTATTTGTGGGCGACGCTTCAGGTGTAGAAGCCCAACTGGTCCCGCGGGAGGGGCTCCCCTTCCAGGGCATCACTACCGCTACTCTCTTGGGCTCTCCCCTCTGGCGAGTGCCAGGTCAACTTGGGCGAGTGGTCTTGGGCATAAGCCAAGCGAGGAGAATAGTGGACGAGTTTAAGCCCCAGGCGATCTTAGCCACGGGAGGCTATGTCTGCTTCCCGGCGGTGGTTGCCGGCTGGTTGCGGGGCGTGCCCAGCCTCCTTTACCTGCCGGATATCGTGCCCGGACTGGCTGTCCGAGCCCTGGCCCCCATCGCCAGTCGGGTGGCCCTCTCCTTCGCCGAATCAAAGGGGTATTTCGCCCCCCAGAAGAGTGTGGTTACAGGGTACCCGGTGCGCCAAGAGATAATGACCCTAGATAAAGCCACGGCTAGAGAAGAACTGGGGATCAGCCTGGAGGAGAAACTGCTCCTCGTCCTGGGAGGGAGTCAAGGAGCCCATAAGATCAACCTCGCCGTGAGCCAAACCCTCCCGGAACTGCTCAAAATCTGCCGAGTGATCCACATCGGTGGCTACGAAGATGAACGATGGCTCGAGGAGGAAAGAGAGCGGCTTCCCAAAGAGTTGCAGGAGCGGTACCGAATCCACGCCTATCTTCACGAGGAGATGCCCTGGGCACTGGCGGCCGCCGACCTAGCGCTCTCCCGGGCAGGTGCCTCTACCCTGGGGGAGTTCCCCGCTGCTGGGCTGCCCAGCATCTTAGTGCCCTACCCCTACGCCGCTGGACATCAGGAGAGAAACGCCAACTACATGGTGGAAAGCGGCGCGGCGGTAGAGATCAAGGATGCCGACTTAGAAGTTTCCCTCCTACCGGTCGTGGAGAGATTTTTCGCAGACGAGGAGGTACTGGCTCAGATGGCTCGAGCGGCCCGGGGTTTGGCCCAGCCCGAGGCTGCTCAGAGGATGGTGAACGAACTAAGGACGTTGATCGATGACTAACTACCTACCTTTAGCCACCATTTTGGTTCTCTCCGCCCTCCTAGGCTTCAGACGAGGAGCGAGAAGCCAACTCCTTCTCACCGCGGTCATCGCCGGCGGTTGGCTAGCCCTCGGTCCTGGAGGATCCCCCTTGGCGGCCGAAGTGGAGGCCAAATTGGAGAAGATGACCGGCGGCTCGATCATCTCAGCCGGGGCGAAGGGAGGCTATTCCACTTTCCTCCTCCTGGTCATCATCCTGCTCACCTACCTTCTCCTTTGGAGGCTTGGCTCCCGTCCGGAGAGCATAAGAGGAGCCCTCATCGGTACCCTGTGGGGGTTGGCCAACGGATTCCTCGTCGCTTTAACGCTCCTGCCCGGCGCTTTGCTCCCTTTCCTCCTCACGCCTATCACCGTGGGCGAGAGAGCAGTGGGAGCGATGACTCCAGGGAAGTTCGATTTCCATCCCATAATAATCGGAGGGATATTTATACTCATCACTTTGGCCGTGCGTGCTATCCGTCCACATCGGGCGGACCTAGGGGATCTATTTAGAGAGTGAAAAGTCTATGGGAGCGTTGGAACTACTTTGGTTCGCACTGATCATCGTCTTTGCCTTTGTAGGCATAGTTCGGGGCTACCCCAAAGAGTTGGGGGCTACCACCAGCATCCTGGTGGCCCTCTTGGTCCTCACCGAATGGGGAGGGACGATACTTTTGGGCCTCGACGCACAATTGGGGGGTCTCCTGGGTGGCTCCTTTCTAGCGGGCCCCTATTCCAACCCGATTCAAGCAGCCTTCTATCTGGGCCTCTTCATCGCTATGGTCTTCATCTCTTACCATGGAGAGACCCTAGCCTTCCGAGGAGACCCCCCTCGAGGCCCTCTGGGAGTAGCGATGAATGTCATTAACGGGGCGGTCAACGGCTATCTGATCTCGGGCACTATCTGGTACTATCTAGACCGTTTCGACTACCCCATAAGGTTGCTGGGGCTCTTTTCACCGCCCCTCACTAACCTAGCCAAGGCTCTCCTGCCTTTCCTGCCCGTACCGATCTTAGAGCCCTATCTCCTTCTCTTCGTGGCCTTCCTGATATTGGTTCGAGTCTTCAGGTAGAGGGATATGGGCGGAGAAGAGAGTAGGACTTATAGAGAAGAGGTCAGTAAAGGCTTAGAAGGTGTGCACCACGTTCATTTCGTAGGCATCGGGGGTATAGGGATGAGTGGCATCGCCCGGGTGCTCTTAGAAGAGGGCTACAGGGTCTCTGGCTCCGACTTGAGAGTTTCTCCTCTCACGGAGGCCCTGGTCGGCTTAGGGGGCACGGTGTATGAGGGTCATGCGGCAAAGAATATAGCGGGCGCAGATCTCGTCGTAGTCTCCTCCGCCGTGCCCCCCCATAACCCAGAGGTGCTTGCGGCCCAGGAAACTGGGATCCCGGTCGTCAGTCGAGCTAAAATCCTGGGACCACTCATGGAGGACCGCTACGGCGTGGCCGTGGCTGGCACCCATGGAAAGACGACCACCAGCGCTATGATCGCCCTCATACTAGAGCGGGCGGGCTTGGATCCTACCATCATAGTGGGAGGGGTAATACCGGAACTGGGCTCCAACGCCAAGGCGGGAAAGGGGAAATATCTCGTCCTTGAGGCCGACGAGTACCAGCGCACCTTCCTGGGACTCTCCCCTTCCGTCGCCCTGGTCACCAACATAGAGATGGACCATCCCGACCATTTCCGAGACTTGGAAGATATCTACCAGGCATACCTGGAGTTTGTAAAGTTAGTCCCTCAGGAAGGAGAGATCTTCCTTTGTGCTGACGATTCGATGGGACAGAGGCTCGAGAAAGAGCCCCACCTTGCGGAGATCACCACCTACGGCCTAGGCCCCAGGGCGCGCTGGCGGGCCGCGGATCTTGCAGCCAATGCCGCCGGGGGCAGCGACTTTCGCGTGCTCGCCAGCGGCCGCTCGCGGGGAGAGTTCACCCTCCGCATCCCAGGTCGGCACAACGTGAAAAACGGCTTGGCCGCTCTAGCGGTCTCCGATTATCTGGGGATCGACCTTATAGAAGCGGGAAAGACCTTGGCCCAGTTCCGAGGGGTTGAGAGACGCTTTGAGGTGAAAGGAGAGGCCGCAGGGGTGATGGTCATCGATGATTATGCCCATCACCCTACCGAAATCAAGGCTACCTTGGCCGCGGCTAGGGAGCGGTATCCCGAAAGAAGGGTATGGGCGGTCTTCCAGCCCCACACCTATAGCCGCACCAAGGCGCTCTTGTCAGAGTTCGCCGCTTCCTTCGGCGACGTCGATCAGGTGGTGGTCACCGATATCTACCCGGCTCGAGAGATCGATGACCTGGGGGTCAGTTCCCAGGCACTGTTGGCTACCATGAACCATCCTGGTGCGCACTATGTCGGCGCTCTGCCAGATGTCGTTACGATGTTATCTCAACAGTTGAGGGGTGGCGACCTCTTAATCACCCTGGGCGCAGGAGATATCTACGAGGTGGGCAAGAACGTCCTGGCCCGACTCAAAAGGAGAGAGCGGTGACAGAGATGGCTCTTTCTCTCCTGACTCAGGCGGAAGAAGAGGGCCTCGGTGGCCGGGCCCTAGTCGATGAACCTCTCGCACGCCATACTTCCTATCGGATCGGGGGGCCAGCAGACCTCTACGTGGTAGTCAGAAGAGAGGAGGATCTTCTAGGATGGCTCACCCTGGCCCGAAGACAGAGGGTCTCCTACTTCGTGATGGGGAGAGGAACCAACCTCTTAGTAGCCGATCAAGGGATGCGGGGGGTAGTCATCGAAAATAGATGTCGAGGGGTGCGCTCATTGACAAGGAGCGAAGGCATACTTCTTCAAGTTCAAGCCGGTGGTTCTCTCTCCTCCCTGGCCCGCCGCACAGCCAAAGAGGGGTTAGGAGGACTGGAGTGGGCAGTGGGGATCCCGGGGACCGTGGGAGGGGCCATCGTAAACAACGCTGGAGCCTATGGCGGCTCTATAGCCCAACGGTTACAACGGGTAACTCTCCTCGATAACCAGGGGGTCCTTCGCCGGATGGCGGTGAGCGAGTTAGAACTGGGCTATCGTACTAGCCGTTTTAAGGGAGAGAGTTCGGTGATCCTCTCCGCTGACTTCGCTCTCCAGGCCGAATCCGCAGATCTCCTTTCGGAGCGGGTGGCCTCTTGCGAGAGAGAGAGGCGCAAGAGCCAACCGAAGGAGCCCAGTGCCGGTTCGGTCTTCAAGAACCCGGGGGGAGAGTATGCCGGCCGCTTCATAGAGAAGGCTGGCCTGAAAGGAGATAGAATAGGCGATGCTCAAATCTCTCCCCTGCACGCCAACTACATCGTGAATTTGGGTCAGGCGCGGGCTAGCGACGTGGCGGCTCTCGTCAGGCTAGTACGGGAGAGGGTGTGGCAGAAGCATGGAACCCTTCTAGAACTGGAGATCGAGTTAGTGGGCGATTGGGAACCGGAAGAACTGGCGGCCACGATAGGCAGTTTCGGACAAGATGAGGAGTGCAGAGATCACCCTCAACTATAGAACCTTGGAGAAAGAGGGCCGATGAGAACCGCATCATTAGGGAGAAGACGTTTCTCTAAGAGCATGGCTCGAAGGCGAATATCGCTCCCCTGGCTGGGGCGGAGGCGAGTTAAAGCCCTCAGCCTCTCCCTCCTGGGAGTTCTAACGGTAATAACCGTCTACCTTTTCGCCTCCTACGACTTCTACGTCTTCGATATCTCGGTGGAAGGAAATGAAGCGGTATCGAGCGAAGAGATATTGGAGGCCTCTGGGGTCGAAGGCTACAGCATCTTCTTCATCGACCCCCAAAAGGTAGCTAAAGCGATGACATCCTTGCCTGATGTGGCCGAAGCCGAGGTGCGTTGTCGCCTGCCTAACCGCCTGAGTATAGAGGTTCGAGAACGCCAAGCCTATCTTAACTGGCTATCTGGAGAGGAATCGTATTATCTAGACCGCGAGGGGTTCGTGCTCTCCCCTCGCGACCAAACTAGTCTCTCCCTCACTCTCAAGGATCTGGGGGGCGGCTCCCTACGGGCCGGGGACCGCATAAACCCCCAGATCCTTGAGGCCGCAAATATCTATAGTTCGCTTCTGCCCCAAGTTAAGAGTTTCGACTATTCCCAAACTTATGGGCTCGCCTTTACGACTGAAGAGGGTGAGAAGGTACGTCTAGGGACAGGGGAGGATGCCCAGGCCAAGGTAGCCCTGTTGTACGTCCTCAAGGAAGAGTTGAGAGAGAAAGGTATCAAGGCCGTGGTCATCGACCTACGCTTCGATACCCCCTACTACACAGTCGAAGGCTGAACTTCGTCGGGGAGGATATCTGTGGAAGAGACCTTCGTGGCTCTCGATGTAGGTACCACCAAGACCTGTACCCTTATCGCGGAGGTGAAGGAAGAGGGTGGGCTCCGCATCGTAGGTGTAGGCATCGCCCCCTCCAGAGGCCTCCGCAAAGGGGTGGTAGTCAACATCGAGGAGGCTACAGAAGCGATCGCCGCTTCCATCTCCAAGGCAGAAGATATCTCCGGCTATGAGATCGACCGGGCCTACGTAGGGGTGAGCGGGGGACATATCTCCTCGGTGAACAGTCGTGGGGTGGCCGCCATCTCCCGGGGGGTGCGAGGCGTCACCCTCGACGACACGGACCGGGCTATGGACGCCGCTCAAGCCATCGCCATCCCCCACAATCGAGAAATCATCCACGCCATCCCCAGGGGTTACACCGTAGATGGACAGGATGGCGTACGAAACCCCTTGGGCCTCCAGGGGTACCGACTGGAGGTGGAGGCTCATGTAGTGACCGGTGCTGTGCCACCCATTCATAACCTTGTAAAGTGCATCCGCGCCGCGGGGGTGGAGATCATCGACTTGGTCTTGGTGCCCATCGCGGCTGGGGAAGCGGTCCTCACCACGGCGGAGAAAGAGATGGGGGTAGTACTAGCCGATATCGGCGGTGGCACCGCCGACATCGCCATCTTCATCGATGGCAGCGTCTGGCATACCATGGTCCTCTCGGTGGGAGGCAACCACCTCACCAACGATATCGCCATAGGGTTGCGAGCCCCCTTCAACGTGGCCGAAGAGATGAAGATAGAACATGGTCATACTCTCCCTGAGGTCATAGCCCCAGAGGAATCGATCGATATAGCCGCCTTCGGCAATGAACCCCGACGCTCCATCTCCCGACGGCGCTTGGCCGAGATAATCGAGGCCCGGGCCGAGGAGATCTTCGATCTCGTTCTCAAAGAGATAAAACGCTCCGGCTATGACGGCCTCCTTCCGGCGGGGTTGGTGCTCTGCGGAGGGACGGCGGAACTGGCCGGCTTGCGAGAGTTCAGCAGCCGGGCCTTGGATCTACCGGCCCGAGTGGGCAACCCCCAAAAACTGGAAGGTCTAGTGGAGACCCTGGAGAGCCCCGCCTACGCTACCAGCGTGGGGCTGCTCCTTTGGGGTCTGAGACGCACCAAGGATAGGGAAATCGCTCCCCGGACAACGAGCGCCTTCTCGCGTCGTCTTCGGGGATGGCTGAAAGCCCTGCTCCCCGGATAACATAAAGAAAGGAGAGAAGAGATGAAATACTTGCCAGAAGCGAAGAGCTTCGCCAAGATCAAGGTGGTCGGCGTGGGGGGCGGCGGCAGCAACGCCGTGAACCGCATGATCCAAGAGAAGATGCATGGGGTGGAGTTCATCGCCGTCAACGCCGACGCCCAAGCCCTCCTCCTCTCCCAGGCCCCGAAGCGGGTCCAGGTCGGGCAGAAACTCACCAAGGGGCTGGGGGCGGGAGGAGACCCCGCTATCGGGATCAAAGCCGCCGAGGAGAGCAAGGAGGAACTGAGAACCTCCGTCCAAAATGCGGACATGGTCTTCATCACCGCGGGGATGGGCGGGGGTACCGGCACCGGGGCTTCGCCCATCATCAGCCAATTGGCCAAAGAGGAAGGTGCTCTCACCATAGGGGTGGTCACCAAACCCTTCACCTTCGAAGGGGTCCGTCGCCGGGATGTGGCCGAGGAAGGGCTAGTCAGACTGCAGGAAGAGGTGGATACCCTCATCGTCATACCTAACGACCGTCTGCTAGATATCGTGGATAAGAAAGCCTCCATCCAGACAGCCTTCTCCCTGGCCGACGATGTTCTGCGACAGGGGATCCAGGGCATCTCCGAGTTGATCACCGTGCCCGGTCTCATCAACCTCGATTTCGCTGATGTCCGGACCATCATGGCCGAAGGGGGAGCGGCTCTCATGGCTGTGGGGCGGGGCACAGGCGAGACCCGCGCCGCCGACGCTGCCCAGGCCGCGGTGGCCAGTCCCCTATTAGATATGACCATCAACGGGGCTACCGGGGTGCTCTTTAACATCACCGGCGGCCCAGACCTGGCCCTCTTCGAGGTCTACCAAGCGGCCGAGATCATAAGGGAGATGGCCCATCCGGATGTGAACATCATCTTCGGCGCAGTCATCGATCCCAGCCTAGAAGGCGAGATCCAGATCACCGTCATCGCCACTGGCTTCGACGGCGCGGTGCGACGCCAGGCTTCCCTACCCGCCTCCAATATCCGCGAGTTCCCGGTGCCCGCCTTTGACGGGGATAACTTGGACATCCCGACCTTCTTGCGCCGCCATTAGTGAGGTGTCAGTTCTGGCTCCCCCTCCTACTGTTGCCAAAAGGGGATCCAACCTTAAAATTCCAGGGAATTTTAAGGTTCAGGCATTGCCATCTGCTTCACCCTGTGGTAAACTACAGACGTTCGACCACAATATGTTGTAGCAGATGGGCGCAGGACCCCTATATTTGGTATCGAAAGGAGAACAGCCGCCAAATATGAAGTGGAGATGAAAATGAAATGCCCATACTGCTCTTCTGGCGACTCCAGGGTCATCGATACTAGAGGGGCTAGGGGTCGTATCCGCCGTCGTCGTGAGTGTATCCATTGCCACCAGCGTTTCACCACTTATGAAATGATAGCCACCGTCCCCTTGACGGTGATCAAGCGGGATGGGCAACGCCAGCCGTTCGAAAGCGGGAAACTGGTCGCTGGCATACGCAAGGCTTGTGCCAAGCGGCCCATCTCCAAAGAACAGGTAGAGACTCTAGCCGACGAGGTGGAGCGCGAACTGTACGAAATGGGACAACCAGAGGTGGAGAGCGCACTTATCGGTAAACTGGTGTTGGAGTGTTTGAGGGAACTGGATGATGTGGCCTATCTGCGGTTCGCCTCCGTCCACCGCCGCTTCCCCGATGTAGACACCTTGGCCGAAGAGATCGAAGATTACAAGGAGTGGAAGAGGAGGGAAGAAGAACTAGAGGCCCAACTGCGACTGAGTTTATGATCTGGTGCCGTCCCGTGGTTCCTCAGAACGGCCCCCTCTCTTTTCTTAAGTACCTCTATACCCGGCGAGGGAGAGAAAATGCCCCACGAAGATGTGGCCGTCGAACTGTCGGTCAACGCTATGACCGTCCTTCAGCGGAGATATCTCCAGCGAGGAGAAGACGGCCAGGTCACCGAAACCCCCCAGGAGATGTTCTGGCGGGTGGCTAAGAATATCGCCGCCGCCGATCTCCTCTATGACTCCCAGGCTGATGTGGAAGCCACGGCGGAGGAGTTCTACCGCCTTATGGCTTCGCTGGAGTTCATCCCCAACTCCCCTACCCTGATGAACGCCGGTCGAGCGTTGCAGCAACTCTCCGCTTGCTTCGTTATCCCCGTCGAGGATTCTATGCAGAGTATCTTTGAGGCTCTTAAATGCGCGGCTCTCATCCACCAGAGTGGTGGGGGAACCGGCTTCGCCTTCTCCCGCCTACGACCGAAGGGAGATGTGGTGAAGTCCACAGGAGGGATAGCCTCCGGCCCGGTCTCCTTCATGGAGGTCTTCGACGCGGCTACGGAAGCGATCAAGCAGGGTGGAGCCCGCCGAGGGGCCAACATGGGTATCCTGCGCGTCGATCACCCAGACATCATGGAGTTCATCACCGCCAAGGAGGATGGCGACCGGCTAAATAACTTCAATATCTCGGTGGGCCTAACCGAAGAGTTCATCCGAGCCCTCAAGGAAGAGGCCGACTTCCCTCTGGTCAACCCCCGCCATGGCCAGGTGGTAAACCACCTCTCGGCAGGGGAGGTTTTCGACAAGATAGCGGAGATGGCCTGGAATAACGGAGACCCGGGCCTCGTCTTCTTGGACCGCCTAAATGAGAGCAACCCTACCCCCCAGTGGGGCGAGATCGACAGCACCAACCCCTGCGGCGAGCAACCTCTTCTCCCCTACGAGTCGTGCAACCTAGGCTCTATAAACCTGGCCCGGATGTTGGAAGATAACAAGGTAGATTACGAGCGGCTGGGGCGGACGGTGCGGACAGCCGTGCATTTCCTGGACAACGTCATAGACCAAAACGAATACCCCCTGCCTCAGATAGAGGAGATGACCAAGGCCAACCGGAAGATCGGGTTGGGGGTGATGGGTTTCACGGAGATGCTCATCCGGCTAGGCATCCCCTACGATTCAGAGGAGGCGGTGAGCCTGGCTGAGGAGGTGATGGGGTTCATCCATACCACAGCCAAGGAGGCGTCAAGTTACCTGGCTGAAAGGCGGGGCCTCTTTCCCCACTACCCAGGCAGTATCTACGACGATAGCAGGGGAGCACCTCGCACCCCCCCCTGGCAGAGCAGGCCCATGCGGAACGCCACGGTGACCACCATCGCCCCCACGGGGAGCATCAGCATTATAGCCGGAACGACCAGCGGCATCGAACCCCTTTTCGCCGTGATCTACGTCCGCCATATCCTCGATGAAGATGAACTGATGGAGGTGAACCCCCTCTTCAAGGAGATAGCCACCGAAAGTGGGTTCTACAGCGAGGAACTAATGCATGAGATCGCCGAGAGGGGCACCCTCCAAGGGTTGGAGGAGGTACCGCCCCAGGTGCAAAGGCTCTTCGTCACCGCTCACGATATAGCCCCGGAGTGGCATATCCGCCTCCAGGCCGCTTTCCAGCGGCATACCGACAACGCCGTCTCCAAGACCATCAACTTCCCCCATGAGGCTACCGTGGAGGAGGTGAAGAAAGCCTACCTTTTGGCTTATGAGTTGGGCTGCAAGGGGCTCACCATCTATCGGGACCGCAGCCGAGAGAGGCAAGTCCTCTCCAAAGGGCCCCAGAGGAGGTTTACCCGCACGCCTCGGCCTCGGCCCGAGGTGACCCGGGGCACGACGGAGAAGATGGTCGTGGGGTGCGGCCAGACCTTATATATCACCATCAATGAGGATCAGGCGGGGCTCTGCGAGGTCTTCACCCAGATGGGGAAATCGGGGGGCTGCATGGCCTCCCAATCGGAGGCTATCGGCAGGCTCATATCGCTGGCCCTCCGCTCCGGCGTGGAGACCAAGGCGATCATCAAGCAGTTGCGGGGCATCCGCTGCCCAGCCCCCAACTGGCGAGAGGGGCAGATGATCCTCTCCTGCGCCGACGCTATCGGTCAGGCGATGGAGAGGTATGTCAATTCTAACGGGGTTCAACTCCCCCTCTTCGACGAGGGGGAAGCACCGCGGGGCCTTCTGGGTATGTGCCCCGAGTGCCCCGATTGCGGGGCCATGGTGGAGTTCGTAGAGGGCTGCCTCGTCTGTCCCGCCTGCGGCTACTCTCAGTGTGAGTAGAGCCAGCCTCCAGGAACAAACTATTGGCTCATCCTCCAAGGATGAGCCTTTTCGTTTGACAGCCCCCTTCCCTTCATGGTAAAATCCGGCCTGTGTGAAAGATATCACAATTCCACACGGTTAAGACCTGCCATCTGGGATCAACTATTTGGAGGTGCACATTTATGAACATCGTAGTGTGTGTTAAGCAGGTGCCGGATACGACGAGCAAGATCAGGATAAGGAACGGGGAGATCGACAAAGAGGACCTGGAATATGTGATCAACCCCTATGACGAGTACGCCATCGAGGAGGCGCTCCTAATCAAAGAACAGCTCGGCGAGGGGAAGGTCACTCTCATAACTATGGGCCCGGAGCGAGCCAAGGATACCCTCAAGAGCGGCTTAGCCTTGGGCGCCGATGAAGCCATTCACCTCATAGATGATGCCTTCGAGGGCTCAGACCCCTATGCCACCGCTTTGCTCTTGGCCAAAGCCTTAGAGAAGATCGACTACGATATCATCTTCTGCGGCAAGCAGGGGGTAGATGAAGACCATGCCCAGGTGGGGATCGCCTTGGCTGAACTGTTGGATCTACCCCACGTCTCGGTGATCGTTAAACTCGATGTCTCCGAAGATAGAAAGAGAGCCATAGCCCACCGCGAGGTCGAAGGAGGGAAAGAGGCGGTGGAGACCTCCTTGCCCGCGCTCTTCACTGCCCAGAAGGGACTAAACGAGCCCCGCTACCCCTCCCTCAAAGGGATCATGGCGGTCAAGAAAAAGACCATCGTCGAATGGGGGGCCCAAGAACTGGGGGTGAGTCCCCGGGAGGTAGGAAGAGAGGCGGCCAAGATAAGGATGGTGGAGGCGATGACACCGCCAGGACGAGAGGCAGGCCAGCTCTTCCAAGGGGAGGAACCGGGCGAGATAGCGAGAAAAGTAGCCCACCTCCTGCGGGAGGAGGCGAAAATCCTATAGCCCCTTTTCCCCAGACACTAACCCTAACAGGAGTGGAAAGATATGTCTAACGACATCTTGGTAGTAGCCGAGGTACGAGAGGGCGAAGTGAAGAAGGTCACGCTGGAGATGATAGGCAAGGGGGCAGAGATCGCCCAGGAGTTGGGCGGTGCCGTGAATCTGGTGCTGATGGGCTCCGATGTCTCACCATTAGCCGATACGGTAGGCCATTATGATGTCCAGAAGGTGTATCTGGCTGATGACCCCGCCTTAGAGAACTACGCGCCCCAGGGGTACACCAAGGTCCTCACCGACTTAGTCAAAGAGACCGACCCGGCTGTCGTCCTCTTAGCCGCCTCGACGCGAGGCAAAGACCTGGCTCCCCGAGTGGCGGCCAGGCTGGCAGTGGGCCTAGCCTCTGATTGCACAGACATAGAAGTCCAGGACGGCCGCTTGCTCATCACCCGACCCATCTACGCCGGGAAAGCGATCGCCAAGGTGGTGGAGGAGACCAGGCCCCAGATGGCCACCGTTAGACCGAACATCTTCCCGGCC
>JAUVHF010000057.1 GCA_030593425.1 Anaerolineales bacterium | reverse complement strand
GGCGGTCAATATTCGATCCAGTTGGTCATAGGTTATCCCTAACTCCCCCTCATCGGTCTGCCCGGCCCATAGCCCAGCGCTGGGGGGCTTGGCGATTATCTGGGGCGGTATCCCCAGTTCCCGGGCTAACTCCCTCACTTGCCGCTTGAGGAGACCACCCAAAGGCAGAATATCCACCCCCCCATCCCCATACTTGGTGAAATAACCCATCATTATCTCGCTCTTATTTCCCGTCCCCACCACCAGCCGGTTCTCTTTATTGGCGAAGTAGTATAGGGTAGCCATCCGCAACCGAGGCTTCAGGTTGGCGGCTGGCAGCCCGGTGGGGTCAGGAAGGACTCTTGCCAGCCCATCATATACGGGGCTCAAATCCACACGCCGAACCTGGATGTCGAACTCGCTGGCGAAGAGGCTAGCGCACTCCTCATCGACGGGGTCACTATGGAGGGGCATGATCAGCCCCAAGACATCTGTGACCCTCTTGCAGAGCACCGCCGTCACCGAGGAATCGAGCCCTCCGCTGAGCCCCACTACCGCCCCCCTAGCGCCGGCTCCCTCTATCTGCTCCTTGATCCAACCGCTGATCTCCTCCGCTAGTTCCATCAACCCCCTATCCTCCCGCCTCATGGGCGATAAGTATGGCTTTGGCTATCTCTTTCATGGGCACTCTCTTGTCCATACTCATCTTCTGAATCTTGCGGAAAGCCCCCGCCTCGCTAAGCCCCTGGGTATCCATCAGAATCCCCTTGGCCCGGTCCACCAGTTTCCTCGTCTCCAGAGCCTCCTTTAGATCCTCAACTTCCTGTTCTAAGGTCTTGAACTCCTCGAAGCGGGAGAGGGCCACCTCGATGGCTGGCTCCAAATCCTGCTCCCGGAAGGGCTTCACCAGATAGCCCGCCACCCCCGCCTCCTTGGCCCGTTGCACCAGTTCCCTTTGGCTGTAGGCCGTGAGAAGGAGAACGGGAGCGATCTTCTCCTCGGTGAGGATCTTGGCTGCATCGATCCCATCCATACCTGGCATCTTGATATCCATGATCACGATATCTGGCTTCAGTTCTCGAGCCAGGTTCACAGTGCTCGTCCCATCCCCCGCCTCCCCCACCACCAGATAGCCCAGGCTCTCCATCATCTCTCGAAGATCCAGGCGGATAATCGATTCGTCATCGGCGATGATCACTCTAGTTCTTCCCAACTCTCTCCTCCCAGACTGACCTTGGGGAAAGTGACGATGGCCCGCACTCCGCCTCCATCCTTCAACTCGAACCGCCCTCCAAGGTCATCTTCTACTAAGGTCTGCACTATCTGCAGCCCTAGGCTCCTATCCGCTTCTAGGTCGAAATCCGGAGGCAACCCCCTACCATCATCATCTATCTCGATGGTCACGCTATCGGCCTCCTCCCGCAACTTCACCGCAATCGTCCCCTCCTTCCTCCGCCTATAGCCGTGCTCCAGGGAGTTCTGGAGGAGTTCGTTGATCACTAGGGCACAGGCGGTGGCCTGCTGGGCAGGGAGGTAGATGTTCGGGCCCCTGACACTCAGTTGTATCTCCTTCGAAGGGTCCATCACCCCCTCCTGCAACTGATCCACCACTCGCCGGCTCACCTCCTTGAGGTTTATCACCCGAGACTCGTGCCGGGAGAGAAACTCATGGATTACGGCCACGCTTAAGATACGGCTGATGCTCTCCCGCAAGGCCTTACGCGTCTCCCTAGACCCGGCCCGTCGGGCCTGGAGGCGTAAGAGAGCGGCGATACTTTGCAGGTTGTTCTTCACCCGGTGGTGGATCTCCTGGATCATGGCTGATCTTATCTTGGCCTCCCGTTCCCTCCGCCGGGCGGCGGTAGCATCGTGGATGGTTACCAACGCCCCCACCACCTGAGGGCCTCTCTCCCAAAATCGCCACCAGCCATCTGGGGAGAGGAGCGGCAGCACTTTCCTGATCCATATTCGCTCTCCCTCCTGGGCCTCCTCTTCTAAACATTCCACCTCTCTCAGCACCTTTTCGACCAACGCCTCGTCGGAGGTGGCGAGATATTTCAACTCTTTCCCTACCAGGCTCTCCATATAGCCCAGTCGCCGATAGAGGTTGTTGGCGATGCCACTAGCATAGAGAATTTGCCGCTGCGAATTGACGACCAGTATGCCGTCATGCTCCCCGAAAGGACTCAGTTTTTCCGCTCCCGCTAGAGTTCCACTGGCAAGCATCTTCTGGAGTTCTCTTGTCGCCCACCGGAAACTGGGAAGGCGGCGCTTATGCCGCTCGTGCTCGATCATCGTCTTCTCTACAGTCAGCGCGCCCAGCAAACTCCTTTGAGAGCCGAAGAGAGGCAACATCTCTTGGAAGATGGGTGCTCCATCGGCAATGATCCTCTGGGAGGCGCGAGCCGGCTTTCCACTCTCCAGCGCCCCGAAGAGGACAGGCCTTTCCCCCCGACTCACCGCCTGGCCGCATATCGGCTCATAGATGGGAGCCACAGAATGAGGTCTAGCCTGGGCCACCACCGCCGCCTCATCCTCCCCTCCCCTACAGTAGAGCAGGATGTCGGCGCGGCTGATGTCGGCCACGATAGGCATCCCCCTCTCCACTCTCTCCAGGAAAGCGATATCCTCTCTCTTTAGCCCGCAAGATCTTAAGACCGCTGCGTCCATACTCGACCTCGAGCCACCTATAAGAGGATGGCCGATAGCGCGGCGGGCCATCGACCATCAAGCCAGGTCGGGGCGAGAGGATTTGAACCTCCGACCACTTGTACCCCATACAAGTGCGCTACCTGGCTGCGCTACGCCCCGAACTCAACCTTATTATATCAAATACTACCCCCCTTGACAAGAGCCGAGATCTCCCCTTCTCACCAAGGACTCCTCCAGCACCGCCTGCCGAATCTCCACGCCGAAGACCTGACTAAACCGTTGAACGACGCTCTTGCGCACCTCGCTCATCTCTGGAGCCTGACCTAGCACCTCTTTCATGGAGGTTACCCCGAACTCTTTGAGTCCACAGGGGATTACGAGATCGAAATGGGAGAGGTCGGGGGAGACATTGAGAGCGAAGCCGTGGTAGGTTATCCACTCCTCGATGCGGGCTCCCAGGGCGACGATATTCTTATCCCCTATCCATACGCCGATCCTCCCCTCTAGACGGCCCGCTTCGACGCCGAAATCCGAGAGAGCCCGAATCAGCACCTCCTCCAGGGAGTGCATATACCAGCCCACATCTTGCCGGTGCCCCCTTAGGTCCAAGATGGGGTAGCCTATAAGTTGGCCCGGCCCGTGGTAAGTGACATCGCCGCCTCGCTCTACCCGGTGCACCTCTATGCCCAAACGGGCCAAGAGTTCCCTTGAGGCGACGATGTTGCTCTCATCCCCCCGCCGCCCCAAGGTTATCACCGGCGGATGCTCCAAGAGGAGCAACACATCCTCAATCCGCCCCTCCCTCCGTGCCGCGACCAGCCGATGCTGAAGGTCAAGGGCCCGATTACAGGGTTCAAGACCAAGATTGAGAAGGAGCATTTCCTTCCCCATATTCGTAGCGTCGGCCTGTCCCCCGGCCTAGCATTGCCGGGGCAGGCTGGCATCGTTGGGCCAGGGCCTGTCCTGGCATCGTTAGGCTAGGGGGTTCATCCCGACGGGAAATCGCCGCCCTTTAGGGCGGCGCTACGCCTCCTCTAGTTGCATCTCCTCCAGGGCCAATAGCCCCTCACCAGTCACCACTACTTCTCAGCCATCGCCAACAACCGTCACTCTGGCGGCATCGGCGTATCGGTCCCTGGCCCGATATGGCCGTAGGTCTCCTCGATGAACTCCCGGATCTCCCTCACCGATTGCCCCTCCTCATGCAGCCTCTTAGCGTCACGCGCTATCGCTACGCAAATCCCTCAAGTGAACCCCATCTTGTCGATCCGCACCAACCCCTGGGGGGTGATCTCATCAATGAAACAATCCCAGGTGCTTATGTGACCCACATCCTCACACCGACAATAACAAGGCATGTAACCTAATACCTCCGGATGCTCCGCTGCAAACCGATAAGCCTCCTGCACCTCAGCCGAGGCTGAGAGCACCTCCGGGGGAAAGACCAGCCCTCCCGGGGTCGAAGGCGGCCCGCTTTCGACCTCCGCGCCCCTCCCACACCCCAGGAAGAGCAAAACAAGAGCGGTCATAAAAGCCACGTAGAGGAGTGTTCTCATCTCTTTAGCCTCCTTTCGCTGACTTTACCTTATCACACCACTGTGAAAAATCAAGCCTCTTGACCCGCGCATCGAAAATCACTCGTTTCCTCGCCTGGCTATCTCGCTCCCTGGCAAAATCTACCGCTCACTTCCCCAGCCTCGAACCCACGAACCCCCTCTGTCCCCGCAGGAAGTCGGTGATCCCCATAGCCCTCTTCCCCGCCAACTGCACCTCCTCCAGGGCCAGGAGCCCCTCTGCCGTGACCACCGCAGCCCCCTCTTTAGTGGCTACCACCAAACCAGGTTCTCCCCTCTCCCCCCTTATGGGACGAGCCCGCAGGATTTTCAGCGTCCTCCCCCCAAAATCTGTATATGCGCTGGGCCAAGGGTTGTAGGCCCGAACCTGTCGCCATATCTCCACGCTGCTCATACCCCAGTCGATGAGCCCATCCTCCTTCTTCAAGATCTTGGCATAGGTCGCCTTATCGTCTTCCTGAGGCTGGGGTGCTATCTTCCTCTTTAACCAGCGAGGCAGCGTCTCCAACAGCAAGTCGGCCCCCAGGTAGGCTAGTTTCTCCGTCAAGGAGCCTCGATTGTCCTCGGGGGCGATGGGTAGCCGTGCCTGAGCCAGGATGGGGCCCGTGTCCATCCCCTCATCCATGAGCATGATAGTGATCCCCGTCTCCTCCTCCCCGGCCAAGAGGGCCCCTGCCACCGGGGAAGTGCCCCGATACTGGGGCAAGAGGGAAGCGTGCACATTGAGGCAGCCGAAGGGAGGGATAGCCAAAACCCCTGGCGGCAGTATCTGACCATAGGCGGCTACCACTATCACCTGAGGCTCCAACTCTATCAAGGAGGCGACTATCTCCTTCTCTTTGAGAGAGCGCGGCTGCATCACCGGGATGCCCCAGGCCAAGGCCACCTCTTTCACCAGCGAAAAGACGACCCTTCGCCCTCGACCCACCGCCCTATCGGGCCTAGTGACCGCGGCCACCACTTCGTACTCCTCCCGCAACCCCTTCAAGGAGGGAACAGCGAATCGTGGCGTGCCCATAAAGATCAACCGCTCACCCATCCGGCCTCCTAGGCAAGTTCGAGTGCACCCCTTTCCCCCGCTGGGGGGTTACATACCTTGGACGATTCTATCACACCCCACTGACCATTCCAAGTGCTTGACATCCGAGCAAAGGGTGGTAGAATGAAACACCAAGGGAGGAAACGATGGCTGAAGAGAAAGCGCCTCCGGGCGAGATCGCGGATGAGCTGAAGCGGTTAGGAAAGCAGCTCCATTCCACCACCAAGGCCGCTTGGGAGAGCGAAGAGCGGCGTCAACTTGAAGGCGAGATCACAAGCGGCTTGAACGCTCTTGCAAGCGAGATCGAAAGAACGCTCAGGGAGTGTCGAGTCAGCCCTGAGGGTGAGGTCTTGGAGGTCAAGGCCCGTGAGGTGAAGGAGAAGGCCCAAAGCGGAGAGTTGGGCACGGAGGTGCGCCGAGCGTTTCTGCGATGTCTCCGCCAGATCAATGCCGAGTTGGATACCCTTCAGAGCTCCTGGACCCCGGCGGAGAAGGCCAAAGAGGAGAAAGAGTAACCCTCTTGGGAGGCCGATGCATAGTCACTCGTGCTGCTCCCGCCGCTTGGTGCGGCCGGGGGTCGGGCGCCTGAACAATCAAAAAGGAGGAAACAATGGCCGAAGAGAAAGCGCCGGCGGCGGAGATAACGGAGAACGACAAACTGATGGCCGCCATCTCCTACCCCATCCCCTTGTTGGCAATCGTCATTCTCCTGGTAGAGGATATGAAATCCAGGCCCTTCCAGAAGTTCCATGCCGTCCAGTCGCTGGCGGCGAACATCGCCCTTTGGGTTATCATCGTCATCTCGGCCTGCATCCTCGGCCTGGCAACCTTCTTCATAGGTTTCTGCGGTGGGTTCCTTCCCCTCCTGCTCTGGTTCATCACCTTCTACTGGGCCTATCTCTCTTACCAAGGCCAGTACTTCGACATCCCCGTGGTCACCGACTTCATCAAGAACCAAGGCTGGGTCTAGACAAACAGGGGGTTCCGCCCCAGAGCGAGGAGGTCTCTCCTCGCTCTTTTCATTGCCAACTCCATCTACTTTCCCTATAATGGGGGCTAATCTCCATTCCTAAAGGATCCTTGTCCTTACAGGATCCCGTAGGGATAGCGAAGAGGAGGAAGGATTTGACCGCCCCTCAACTGAGGTGGGAGGTAGCCAGGCCAGCCCCTCAAGAATATCTGGCTCGCTTCCCGCATCTGCCTCCCTCTATCGCCCAATGCCTCTACAACCGAGGGTTCAAGAGTCCCCCAGAGGCTTACGCTTTCCTTTCCGGCGAGCCTGCAGAGGACGACCCCTTCCAACTGCGGGGGATACACCAGGCGGTGGCCCGCATCCGCCAGGCGATCCGCCAAAAGGAGCGGATCGCTGTCTACGGCGACTTCGATGCCGATGGGGTCGCCGCCACCGCTCTTTTGGCCCAGACCATCTCCTCCCTAGGCGGACAAGCCCTGCCTTATATCCCCCATCGGGTTGATGAGGGGTACGGCCTCCATAGAGAGGCGCTGGAGAGATTGGCCCAGGAAGGGTGCCGTCTCCTGGTTACCGTCGATTGCGGCGTCCGCTCCCTAGAAGAGGTGGAATATGCTCGACAACTCGGCTTGGAAGTGATCATCACCGACCACCACTCGCCCCCTCAAGAACTCCCGCCCGCTCTAGCCGTTGTCAACCCCAAACGAGAGGACTGCCCCTACCCTTTCAAGGAGCTCTCCGGGGCCGGGGTGGCCTTCAAGTTAGCCCAAGCCCTCCTAAGGGTCGAACGGCGCGTCCCCCTCCCTAGGAAGAGCACCCCTTTAGAAGAGGAGGAACTCTTAGACCTGGTCGCCTTGGGCACCATCACCGATCTTTCCCCCCTCTTGGGCGAGAACCGTAGCCTGGTGAAAAGGGGGCTTTCAACCCTTAACCATTCACCGCGGCCGGGCATCTTGGCCCTTTCTACTTCTTTGAAAGGGGGGACTATCACCTCCCAAACCATAGGTTACGTTCTGGGCCCCCGGCTGAACGCCGCCGGACGCCTGGGAGACGCCATGGCCAGTTATCGCTTGCTCACCACCTCTTCCCTTGCTGAGGCCCAAGAATTAGCCCTGGAGTTAGAAGAGAAGAACCGTCAAAGAAAAGATCTCACCCTCCAAGTGCTGGAAGAAGCCCGAAAGCAGATCGAGGGGCAAGAGAGCGAGCCTATCCTTTTCGCTCAGGAAGAGGGTTTCCCTTGCGGCGTAATCGGCCTGGTGGCCAGCCGCCTCCGCGAGGAGTTCTACCGTCCAGCGGTGGTGACAGAGTTAGGAGAGGAGGAGAGCCGAGCCTCCGCGCGGAGCATCCCCGAGTTCGACCTCACCAAGGCCCTGGATGAATGCCGGGATCTTCTCCTAAGATACGGCGGCCATTCCCAGGCCGCCGGCTTCACCGTGAAGAGCACGGACCTCGCCATCCTGGAGGAGAGACTGAGGGGCATCGCCGCGCGCCAACTTTCAGACCTAGAACTCGTACCCACCCTCTCCATCGACGCCGAGCTCCCCCTCACCGATCTAGAGCCCGCCATCTTCGCCGCCGCCCAGACCCTCGAGCCTTTCGGCTCCTCCAACCCACCCCCCACCTTCCTCAGCCGAAAGGTAGAGGTGCGAGAGGCGCGTCTCGTGGGCGAGGCCCATCTCAGGCTCGCCCTCACCGATCCCACGGGATCCTGTAAGGATGGCCGGGTGCTCTGGGATGGTATCGCCTTCGGAAAGGGAGAGGAGGCCAACTTCCTTTCCACGGGATCCTATAAGGACCCCCGCTACATCGATATCGTCTACGTCCCCGAGATCCAATGGTGGAATAACCAGGAGCGGCTACAGTTGAGGGTGCTCGATCTCCGCCCCTGGCCTGCCACGTGACAAGCCAGGGACAAAGGAAGAGTGGCCTCCTGAAAGTAAGTAGGGCAGGTTTCCATACCTGCCCTATCCAGGTTGGATACCGCCTATCCCTCGGGATCCCGTCCCACAGGAACCCTGTAAGGATAGGGAAAGGCTCCATTCCCGGTGCTCGAAGAGGAGTCGAGGCTTTAGCCGGTTAAGTTATTAGATTCCCAGTGATGGCACAAGGTAACTTCTGCCATCACGAATTAAACATCCCCAATTTGTAGCGTCCGAGTTTATCTCGGACGGCTGAGCACGTCACACATCGCAGATGAGCTGCGACGCTACAAAACCCCCTTTCGCGAATTTGACATCCCTAAAAGTGGAAGTATATAATCGCTTACGAGGGTCTTTCCTTGAACTCCCCTTATTAGAAAGCGAGGGTCCAAAATGCTTATCATTAACGGCACCTTGGTAACCGAAAGCGACATCATCCCCGATGGTGCTCTCCTCATCGAGGGCGACCGGATCGCCGATCTTGGAAGCACAAAGGAACTCCTCGCCAAATACCCAGGCGAGGAGCGCCTCGATGCCCAAGGGATGCTGGTCATGCCCGGCCTCATCTGTGCCCACACCCATTTCTACGGCGCTTTCGCACGGGGGATGGCCCTTAAGACCGAGCCCCCCACCAACTTTCCCGAGATACTGGAACGGCTCTGGTGGCGACTGGACAAGGCCCTCACCTTGGAAGATGTACGCTACTCCGCCCTCGTCTGCCTAGTGGATGCTATACGTCACGGAACCACGACCCTCATCGACCACCACGCCAGCCCCAACGCCATCGAAGGTTCCCTGGAAACCATCGCCTCGGCGGTCCAGGAAGCCGGACTGCGGGCCTGCCTCTGCTACGAGGTCTCG
>JAUVHF010000054.1 GCA_030593425.1 Anaerolineales bacterium | reverse complement strand
ACGAAGCATGCCTGGAAAGAGGGGGTGACGCTTATCATGTATCTCCTTGACCTCCGTCCTTCCGCCGCTCAAGATATCCTTCAGCCAGCCAACGCCTGAGCCCCACATGGAATCGACGACCACCCTGAGGTCGGCCTCTCTAACGGGTCCTATATCTATGAGAGTATCCAGATGGGCTAAGTAGGCTGGAGCGGGATCGAAGGTTTCGATGAGGCCTTGCCTCTCCCCTTCTTCCAGGGAGACTCGCTCTATCGTGTCGAGCTCGACGATCCGTCTCTCGATCTGGGCCAGGGTCTCTGGCGACGCAGCCCCCGCGTACTGGGAGCGCACCTTAAACCCGTTATCCCAGGGTGGGTTGTGGCTGGCGGTGATGATGATGTTCCCCGCCGTCCTTTTTTCCAAGATGGCATAGGTTACCACTGGGGTGGGCGCAGCCTTGTCGCAGAGGTAGACCTTTATCCCGTTTCCGGCCAAGACTTCCGCCACGGCAGCCGCGAAATGCTCTGAAGCGAAACGGGTGTCGTAGCCCACTACCATGCCCTTACCGGCTTGGCCCGAATCTATGAGGTACCGGGCCACCCCTTGGGCACAACGACGCACGTTCTGGAAGGTGAAGTCCTCGGCGATGACCCCTCGCCAGCCATCGGTGCCGAATTTGATCTCCGCTGCCACCCTAATCCTCCCCCCCCTCTTCTGAGAGCAGGGCTGAGTCCGCATCCACCATCATCCGCACTAACTCGGGGAAGGAGACCATAGGCTCCCAACCCAAAACTTCCCGAGCCTTGGTGGCGTCGCCCACCAAGTAGTCCACCTCCGCGGGACGCATAAAACGCTCGTCTTGCACCACATACTTCTGCCAATCGAGACTGGCGTAGCGGAAGGCCGTCTCGCACATCTCCTGCACCGAATGGGTTTCACCAGTGGCGATCACGTAGTTGTCGGGCTCCTTTTGCTGCAACATCATCCACATCGCCTTCACATAATCGCCAGCAAAGCCTATGTCGCGGCAGGCGTCGAGGTTACCCAGGTGCAGTTCGTCGGCCAACCCCAGTTTGATAAGGGCCACACCGTGGGTGATTTTGCGCAGGACGAACTCCAGCCCCCGGCGCGGGCTGGTGTGGTTGAAAAGAATGCCCGAGGTGGCGTGCAACCCGTAGCTCTCTCGGTAGTTGACTGTGATCCAGTGGCCATAAACCTTGGCCACTCCGTAGGGGCTTCGAGGGTAGAAAGGGGTCTTCTCGTTCTGAGGCGATTCCCTCACCTTCCCGAAGCATTCGCTGGAAGAGGCCTGGTAGAACCGGATCGTCGGATCCACCAGCCGGATAGCGTCCAGTATCCGGGTCACCCCTAAAGCGGTCACCTCGCCGGTGAAAACCGGTTGATTCCAAGAGGTGGGAACGAACGATTGAGCGGCCAGGTTGTACACCTCTTGGGGTTGATGCTTCTGCAAGATTTCGATCAGAGATACCTGGTCCAATAGGTCTCCAGGCACGATGGTGACCTTTTCCTGGATATGCTTGATGCGGTCGAAGTTCACTGTGCTGGTGCGCCGCACCATCCCTATCACCTCATACCCCTTCTCCAGCAAGAACCCCGCCAAGTACGAGCCATCCTGACCCGTAATCCCGGTGATCAAAGCCCTTTTCACCACTTCTCCTCCTTTTCAACCTCCTCTCGCCAGTAGTCGAGTATGTCGTGCAGGCTCTCCTCTAAAGGGATGCGTGCTTCCCAACCTGTACACTCCCTGAACTTCCGAGAGTCACAGGCTACGATAGGCACCTCAGAGAGGCGGAGGCGGGTCGGGTCCTCCTGGACGGTCAACTCGATCTTACTCTCCGCCAAGAGGATATCCAAGACCTCCCTTATAGACCGGGCGGTGCCGAAACCGATATTATATACCTCTCCCGGTTCCCCCTTGGAGAGGGCCAAATAGTAGGCGGCCACCATATCCCTCACATCGGTGAAGTCCCGCTTGGCTTCCAGATTTCCCACCTTAATTACGGGGGGGCTTCTTCCTGCCTCTGCTTCAGCGATCTGTTTAGCGAAGGCGGCGGTCACGAAACCCGCCGACTGACGAGGCCCTATGTGGTTGAAGGGACGGACGCGCACTACATGAAGGCTATGGCTGGCAAAATATTGATAGCCTAGCATGTCCTGGACGACCTTGCTGACAGCGTAGGGGTTATAAGGGCGTAACGGGGTATCCTCGCCGATAGGCAACTCCTCAGGACGTACCAGGCCGTACTCATCCGCAGAGCCCACCACCAAGATCCGGGGTAGCAACCCCAGACGAAGGAGCCCTTGAAATAGATTCAGTTGCCCCCGTATATTATTGGCCAAGGTACCCCAAGGGTCCTCCCAAGATAGGGGGACGAAAGCCTGCGCTGCTAGATGAAAGAGGTATTGGGGATGAGCCTCCTCCAGACTCGAAAGCACAAAGTCGGGATCGCAGAGATCTCCCTGGCAGAGATGAAGTCTATCAGAGCGAGGGGCAGATTCGGGGAAACCCCTTAGATCTACCCCAAAGACCTCCAGTTCCGTGTGAGCCAAAAGGTAATCGGCCAAATGGCTACCGGCGAAACCGGTGATGCCGGTGACCAGTGCTCTCAAATCCCCTCCTGGCGGTTCAAACCGATGTGTAAGCGATTATAACCCACCTTCCTAGCAAAGTAAAGGCAGAAAATAGGGAAGCGGAGGCACCCAACTACCTATAGTGCCCCCGCCCCAGAGGAGAGCGAGACTAGGCTACCAGACGGGAAACTCCCCTTGTGCCAGGCGCTCGGTGAAGTCGTAGATGTTGGCTAGCTCTCGCTCTATCACCGCCTTGACCTCATCGGATACGGAAGATAAGGGGAGGTTAGGCCTTAAGACCAACTGTGCGGAGGCGATGAGGGGTTGGTCGATGGGCTGGCCGATCTGGCTGCAGAGCCAGATATAGACCTCGCGGATGCCAGGCACCTCCTTATAGATCTCGTCGGCGATGCGGTGGGCCAAGAGGTTGTAGATCTTTCCCACGTGGCTTATGGGGTTCTTCCCCGCTGCCGCCTCGGTGCTCATGGGGCGGTTAAGGGCGATCACCCCGTTCACCTTGTTCCCTCGCCCCACCTGGCCCCCATCGGCACCCTCGGCGGAGGTCCCCAACACGGTGAGATACATCCCCGCCTCGCCTCGGCCCGGTTGATCCAAGGTATTTATGTCCACCTGCACATCCTTGAAGCGGAGGTCCCTGCTCTTAACGAAGTCGCTGACCGCGGCTTCTATCTCTCTCTTTTGGACAAAATACCCCTTTTCGCTCTCCACGAAGCGGTCCACGAAGGCCACGGCTACGGTGAGGACCAGTCGGCGGTCCAAGCGGTAACCCATCACCTTGATATCCTCCCCAGCGACGGGGAACTCCTTCTTGAATTCCGAGGAGTTGAGTCGCTTCTCCGTGGCCAGGACGACCTTTTCCATCTCGGTCATGGGAGCATAGCCTACCGCTGCCGAGGTATCGTTGGCACCGATGACCTCTCGCTCGAAGATGTCGACTAGTTCAGGAGACCCATGTCCTATTTCGTTCTGGTATCTAACATGCTCATTGGGATCTACAAAACGTAGGTTCTCACGAAACCAGTTCTTGGCCGTCTCTTCCGCGATCTCCCCTACAGGGATCTCTTTCCCTTGAAACTGGTAAACAGCGCGATCTCCAAAGATTAGGCGCATGGGCTTCTTTACGTCACCACCTCCCAACTTGGGCAAGGTTTCCCCAGCCACCAGCAGGCTTTTATCTATGTTGTGGTGGAGGATGCGACCGAAGGTCTTCATATACTCCTGGGAAAGGGCTACGGAGATCGCTTCCATGATGGCATCGCAGATGGAATCGGGATGTCCCAGGCCCTTGCGCTCCACTAACTCCACCTGCTGCTCCTCCACAGGGACTCTGTCCAGGCTCTCAAGTAAGATGTTTCGCATTTTCAACTCCTTTGCTTCTTTTTGGCTACCGGTTAAGTTCCCTCCTCCCACGAGCGGAGATACCTCTCCTGCTCCGGGGTGAGGGTATCGATCTCTATCCCCATGCTGGCCAACTTCAGCCTAGCGATCTCCTTATCTATCTCCCTGGGTATGGGATGGACTTTATTCTCCAAGATGCCCGCACTCTTGAGGAGATACTCTACCCCCAGGGCCTGGTTGGCGAAGGACATATCCATCACCGAGGCGGGGTGGCCTTCCGCGGCCGCCAGGTTCACCAGCCGCCCTTCGGCCAAGAGTGCCAGGCAACGGCCATCGGGCAGATAGTATTGGCTCACATGCTCTCGCGGAGAGCGCACCTCCACCGAGATCTCCCGCAGAGCGGGGATGTTTATCTCCACGTTGAAGTGACCGGAGTTGGCCAGGATGGCTCCGTCTTTCATCACCTCAAAGTGGTCTCTATCTATGACGTTCTTGTCGCCGGTGGCGGTGACGAAGAGATCCCCTATCTTCGCCGCCTCCAAAAGAGACATCACCTGGAAGCCATCCATCACCGCCTCCAGAGCCCTAAGAGCATCCACCTCGGTGACGATCACCTGAGCCCCCATGCCTCGCGCTCGCATGGCTATCCCTCGGCCGCACCAACCGTATCCGGCTACCACGAACTTCTTGCCCGCCAAGAGGATATTGGTGGCCCGCATGATGCCATCCACTGTGCTCTGCCCCGTGCCATATCGGTTGTCGAAAAGGTGCTTGGTCAGGGCATCGTTGACCGCCAAGATGGGATAGCGTAGAACCCCCTCCTTGGCCATAGCCCGCAAGCGGATCACACCGGTGGTCGTCTCCTCAGTCCCCCCCAGGACGTTCTCGATCACCCCCCGGCCCTCCTTGTGAAGGGTGGAGACCAGATCTGCGCCATCATCCATGGTCACCTGGGGCCGATGCTCCACAGCGGCGAGGATATGCTGATAGTAGGTCTCTTCATCCTCCCCTCGGATGGCGAACACCGATATACCATCCTCTGCTAGGGCAGCGGCCACATCGTCCTGGGTAGAGAGGGGGTTGGAGGCGCAGAGGGCTGGATCTGCCCCTCCCGCCACCAAAGTATGGGCCAGATTCGCCGTCTCGGTAGTGATGTGTAGACAACCAGAGATTTTTACTCCCTTAAGGGGCTTCTCCCTCTCGAACCGTTCCCTGATGAGGCTCAAGACCGGCATCTCCTGAGCCGCCCACTGGATGCGTTGCCTCCCCTCTGATGCCAAAGAGGGGTCCTTGATGTCGTATTTAGCCATTCTCCTTTCCTTTCTAACTCCGAACGAGTTTAGGGAAGCGTTTCCCTGTGCTTCCGTACCCCTAAGGCTTCGATGAAAGGACAGTACTCCCTGAAACCGAGCCCCTTGTAGAGCCCGAGGGCTACTTCGTTGCTTCGAGCCACGTTGAGGACGATCTCCAGAGAGCGGCTCAACAGTTCCTCAACCAGGGCGCTGGCGCAGGCGGTAGCGTACCCTTTGCCTTGATGGCTAGGATGGGTGAAGATATTCCCCACCGCCGCTATCTGGTAGGTAGGAGAGATGAGATGGGTGCCGGCTGCGGAGCCGAGTTCACTCTCCACCTCCACGCCATAGTAAACCCCCAAATCTAACTGATAAGGGGCGAAGACCCCCTCCCCTCTATATAGCCTCTGCAAGGAGGGGAGATGTCGTCGTGATAACTTGATCACCGGCCCATCGTGGGGACGGAAATCTCCTGGCTCTAAGACCATGCGGAGCATATCCCCTACCGGTCCCAAGGAGAAGGCTTCTTGAAAGAGGGGAAGGTGCCCCGGTTGACCGGTCAGGTAGACCCGTTCCGGCAGCGACTCCTCTCGAAGGAGAGGGGCGAGACCCTCGCTGGAGCCCATAGCGAAGAGGGCAGGGGGGCTGAGCCCTCTAAACCGGAGGGTTAAGGCCGTCTTTCGGCCATCTTGCGCCGAGACGTGCCAGGTGCATAACTCGAAGAGGCCGGGCTCCAAGTCGCCGATGGCGTATGCCGCATAGCACCGGTCCTGAGCCAGAAAGGCGTAGATCTCCCCCTTGTCGTGGAGTTCCCTCACCTCTGCAGTCACTAGATCAGGCCTCCAAAGGTTCGAAATGGGTGAAATGCCTAAACTCTTGATACCGGCCCTCGATCTCCTCAAGGGTCAGATTTCGGAGCCGATCCACGCCGAAACCTTCCACCGCGAAAGAGCCGACCACGCTCCCATGGATTATGGCTCTCTTGATCGCCTCTCCAGAGATGTCCCTCTCTCGGGCTAGGTAGCCCATGAGGCCCCCGGCGAAACTATCCCCAGCCCCCGTGGGGTCACTTATCTTCTCCAGGGGGTAGGCGGGGGCGAAGAAGCAACCAGAGATTGGGTTAGCACTGTCGCAGAACATGCAAGCACCGTATTTCCCCTTCTTTATCACCACCGCTTGGGGGCCCAAATCCAATATCTCCCGAACCGCCCTCATAAGGCTGAAGGTGTTCGCATACTGCCGGGCTTCATCTTCGTTGATCATCACGATGTCCACGGCCGTCATAGCCTCGGTGAGGGCCTCTTTTTTGTAGTTGATCCAGTAGTTCATGGTATCCAGGATCACGAGCCCGGGGTTCCTCACCTGCTCCAAAACTTCCAATTGAAGATGGGGGTCGATATTGGCCAGAAAGACGTAGTCTGAACCCTTATACTCATCGGGCAGGTTAGGGTGGAAAGAGGCGAAGACGTTCAATTGCGTATCCAGGGTCTCCGCGGCACCCAGATCGTAGTCGTACCGCGCCGACCAACGGAAGGTTTTCCCCCTCACTATCTGCAACCCTTTCAGATCCACTCCCCTCTCTTTGAGGAAGTCGATATGCTCCTGGGGGAAATCGGTGCCCACCACGGCCACCAGGTTCACCGGAGCATAAAGGCTGGCCGCGATGGAGAAATAGGTGGCCGTGCCGCCCAAAGCCTCCTTTACCCGGCCAAAGGGGGTCTGGACCGAATCCAAGGCCACGGAACCGACCACCAAGATGCTCAAGAGGCTCCTCCTACCATCCGCGAAGCCTGCACAGCCTTTCGCAACCCCTCTTCCAAGGGTGGGTGTATTACTCCGTGCTCGGTAATGATGGCCGTGAGGTAACGATAGGGGGTGATATCGAAGGCCGGGTTAGCCACTGGTACCCCCTGGGGGGCGATCCTCTGCCCCCCGATGTGGGTCACCTCGCTGGCATCCCTCTCCTCGATGGGGATCTGGGCCCCGGAGGGAAGCGAGAGGTCGATGGTCGGAGTGGGGACTACGGCGTAGAAGGGGACGCCGTTCTCCTTGGCTATCACGGCTAATTGATAAGTGCCGATCTTGTTGGCCACGTCTCCGTTGGCGGCCATCCGATCGGCTCCCACGAGGATGATATCCACCTTGCCCGCCTGGATGAAATAGCCCGCCGCGTTGTCAGCGATGAGGGTCAGGGGGATCCCCTCGCGCATCAGTTCCCAGGCCGTGAGCCTGGCCCCTTGAAGACGAGGACGGGTCTCATCCACATAGACGTGAATCCGCTTCCCCTGGGTGTGAGCCACCCTTATAGGCGCCAGAGCGGTGCCGTAATCCACGGTGGCCAGGGCCCCGGCGTTGCAGTGAGTTAGGATCTTATCCCCATCGGAGATCAACCCTGCCCCATGCTCTCCCATCCGTTTGTTGATCTCCACATCCTCAAAGGCGATGGCTACTGCCTCGGCAACCAAAGCCTCTTGAATCTGGCCCACATCTTCTAACCCCTCATCCCTCGCCTTTCTCAACATCCTCTCCAAGGCCCAAAAGAGGTTCGAGGCTGTGGGCCGGGTCCGGCGCAGCGTCTCGGCGGCCTCCTCCAGGTCAGAGAGTAAGGCCTCCCTGGTTTTCGCCCCGCTTCTGGCAGCAGCGAGAGCCAAGCCATAGCCCGCGGCCGCGCCTATCGCTGGAGCCCCGCGGATATACATCTCTTGGATAGCCTGGGCCACACCTCTATAATCGTCGAACTCTACCATCACGTACTCATGGGGGAGCCTCCGCTGGTCGATCATCCGCACCCGGCCATCTTTCCACTCGATGCTCCTCAAGGCTCCACCTCCACTCAAAAAATTAGGGCCGGTCTTTCTCCGGCCCAAACGCTTCAAAAGGGAACTCTCCCGCCCAGGGAGAGAAAGCGACATGACTCTCTCTCATCTTCCAGATCCCAAGCCTGCATCTGGGAAACCACCATCGCTTTGTTTCCCTGGGTATGAGACCTGCCGGAATTGGCACCGAAACTGCGGGTTGTGGCTTGAGCCTCAGTCGGGATGGGCGACTGCCGGCTCCCCCACAGAAGGTTGCCGGGGCTTCAGTGGGCCGGTCCCTCCACCCCTCTAGATAAGAGATGGCATCATCTTAGCATAGTAATAATTCTTTGTCAAGCACGCTCTTGACGGCAAGGTAAGGCGGTGGTATTATCTCTCCGTGTAGTTCGAGGGGGAAGATAGTTGGGGAAAATCGACAGATCTTTCAAGCGACGATTGATGAAAGAGCCTAAGACGAAGGTTCGGCTCATCGTGCGCACCAGAGACGAACCTAAAGCCTACCGTTCTCTCCTGGCTAGGAGGGGAATCAAGGTGAAGCGAGAACTGGGTCTCATCAAGGCTCTAGCCATCGAGTGTGAGGCTTGCTCTGCTCTAGCCCTCCTGCGAGAGGGGTGGGTGGTTTCCCTAGAAGAGGATGGGGGGGTGCGGGCCCTAACCTAACCCCATCCCATAAGATGAAAGGCGTCATGGAGAAGATTGCTCATTCTTTGCTCCGAGATATGAAAGCCAAACCCGCGGATGCCCAGATCCCGGTCATCGTCAGGTATGGGAAGTTTCGCAAGCGTCCCCTAGAGACCCTTCTGGCCGGCACGCGTCCCTCTCGCACCTTCCGAATCATCCCCGCGGCGGCCCTCACCATCACTCCGAAAGTTATCGAGAGTTTGAGCCGCGATCCGGATGTGGAGAAGATATGGCCGGATCTCCCCGTCCGCGTCTGCCTCGATGCATCGGTCCCTCTGATCGGTGCGCCCCAGGTGTGGGAGGCAGGCTATACCGGGGATGGGGTAAGAATCGCCATCTTGGACACGGGGATAGACCCCTACCACCCCGACTTCGCAGGACGGATTGCGGCTACGGCCGATTTCACCGGCGAAGGGCCACAAGACCGAGATGGTCACGGCACCCATGTGGCAGGGATAGCC
>JAUVHF010000122.1 GCA_030593425.1 Anaerolineales bacterium | reverse complement strand
GGTGGTAGAACTTCTCCAGGCGCGTCCCTTCTACGGGGAAGGTGGCCGCTTGGCCCCCCAGATCCGGTTCGCTCTCGAAAAGGGAGACCTCGTGTCCCCTCTTCGCTAGTTCGTAAGCCGCGGTCAGGCCGGTGATGCCTCCGCCGATGATGCCGATCTTCATCACTCGTCCCCTCCCAAGGGAACCTCAACCCTTCTCTCCATTGGTCTTTGACGAAAGGTTTCGATCTCCCGCCAGGTGAGACTCTCTCGCCACATAAAAAAGAACCCCAGGGCGGTGACGGGGAACCAGAGGGCGGCGTGTAAGACGAGGATGAAACTGGTAGCCACTTTTTGCGCCACTCCGAAGAGGCGCAGACTCCAGATGCCCGTCAACTCGAAGGTGCCCAGGTACCCCGGCGTGGAGGGGATGGTAGTGGCCAAATTGACTATGGCCGTGGTGAAAACCAAGACGTAGAAAGGCCTCTGGAAAGGGAAGCCTTGCATGACGAACCAGTATTTGGCTGACTCCACCAGCCAGAGGGCCACGGAGATCACCAGCACGAGAAGGATCTCTTGCCCACGACGTAAGACCTCCAGCCCCTCAATGAATCTGTCTAGTAACCCCCCCGCCGGTTCCTGAAAGCGATGAGGGATTAGGTGGCTGATGAACCATTCGTAGGTTCGCTTGAACCTCTCTGGAGAGGAGGCGATGAGCAAGAAGACGAAAAGGGCCCCAAAGAAGAGGAGGCTGGCGAAGGGGATGACTTGGCGAAGCGTCTCGTTGGCCGGGACCAGGGGCAGGATAGCGAAGACGAAGATGAGCATGGTGATACCATCGAAGATCCGCTCCACGATGATGGTGGCTAGGCTGGCGGTGGCGCTAACGGCCTCATTCCTTTTGAGGACATAGGCCCGGATCAACTCCCCGGCACGCAGGGGGAAGATATTGTTCCCCATATACCCTATCACCACTACCGGGAAGAGGTTTCTCAGGGGGATGACCTTTATGGGGCGGAGGAGGAAATGCCAGCGGTAGGTTCGCAAGATGACGGCCACAAAGTAGACCGCCACGGCGGGGATGAGCCACCAATAGTTGGCCTCCTTAATGGCCTCTCCTACCTCGTCTAATCTCTGCCCCCTAAGGGCGAAATAGAGGAAGAGAAGGCTGATGAATACCCCTAGCCAAAAACGGAGGCTTCTTCTCATGGCACCTAATCTTACCCGAAAAGGGGAAGAAAAGCCAAGCCCACAAAGAGAGCGAGGATGCATCGTCCTCGCTCGAGGTTTCTACTCTTGGGGACTTCCCTTCAACCTGTACTTTTCTCTGAAGAGAGCATCTCTCCCAATACCCGTTCCAAGGCCATCGTATGGCTGCAAACCCCCCGACGGGCGAAGAAGCCGCAATCGCAACTCCATTTCCCTCCCTGGAAGGAGACCAGGTGGGTGGCATGGTTCCCCTCTAGGGTGACCTCGAATTCATCGAACCTTATCCTGTGGCGCTCCTCGGCGTACCGCTTCGACTTTTGGATCTTGCCTATCATCCCCGAATTCATTGTTACTCCTTTTCAAAAGGAAACACCAAGGCAGTCTCGCTCCTCGGTGTTCAGCCCTCTACTTCTAGTCGGCAGGTGCAATCGCGTAGCCGTCCTCTCTGGATCTACTGTCACAAGTTTAACTTTCTTCTTTCAGCCTGTCAAGTCGAACTCCCGATTTTCACCTTTTGCCGATATCGTAGATGGTTAAGGTTCTGGGCTAAAAGCCATCATTAGTATCGGTGTTATTCATAACATTGGCGATTGCCAGGACTTGAAATGAACCACCCACTAGGGTAGGGAAGAAAGAATTATGCCCATAGTGGAAAAGGGTATATCTAGTTGAACATAGGTCGTCAGGACTGGGCCAGCCGCTTCTTCAGATAGGCTATGGTCTCCACCGAGGAGGGGTCCACCCCTCGCAAGGCAGCGAGATATAGGCTCACATAATCCCCGAAATGAATGGTCGAGAGGACCTGGGAGAGAAGGCTTCTGCCTTGGGCCTCCATTGACCAGTGAGGTATCCCATATCGGCCTAGCATCTCCTCGGTCACTTGGAAGCGGAGGATGTTTCTGGAGTGGTAGAGCCGCGAGGTGAGAAGCAAGATCACGCCCTCTTCCGCCAATGCGTCGAGGTAGGGGAAGGCTTCCACGGTATTGTGATGGAGTTCCGGGAGCACCTCGAAGAAGGCGAAGCATTTGCCGTTTTCGTTGAACTGTCCCTTCCAGCGGCGAGCCACCGGTGCCAAATGCTGAGCCCCGTAGATGACGGGCAGTTTGCCCTGGAGGAGGAGGGCTAGTCGCTTGGCCGGATTTTGGGAGGTGGGGACCCCTTCTCTCACCTTGCTGCCCACCCCCTCCACCACTTCTATCGCTTCTCCCAGATCTGGTGTGGGATCGGGGATGAAGCTGAGTTCGGTCAAGATACCCAGAAGCATGATTAGAGAGAAGCCGAGAGCGGCCCTGGGCTGGGCAACGTACGAGAAGGTGAGGAGGTTTTCAGCCATCTGGGCTAACTTGCCATCGGTGGTGAGGGCTAACAGTTTGGCCCCTCGGCGCGAGGCCTCCCGGAAAGCGGCCAGCGTCTCCTCGGTATTTCCCGAGTAGCTGGAGGCTATGACCAGCGTATCTTGGCCCACGAAACGAGGGAGATCGTACTCTCGATTGACGAAGATGGGCACTGGGCATAGATCTCTAACCAGGGTACGAACTAAATCCCCCCCTATGGCCGAGCCCCCCATGCCCAAGATGACCACACTATCAGCCTGGGCATAGTCGGTGGGGAAGTGCTGACCTTCGATGATCTCCCAGGCCTGGCGGCACTGCCAGGGCAACTCGGCGATCCGTTCTCCCATGCCTTGAGGGTCGTTTCTTTTCAGGGCACCGACATCATCGAGATCGATCATTGGAACCTCCTGGGACCTTTCCTTTGTTCACTAGGTCGAGCCAGATCTTGTAGACCTCGCTTCGGGGATGGCCGCTCAGTTCGGCCACCTCTTTCGTCGCCTCTCGGCCGGATACCCCTTCAGTCCGCAGTTCTCTCAGCGCCTCCCTGACCTTCTCCTTCTCCCAGGCCTTCTCCTTCGCCCCGGCGATGACCAGGGTGAACTCCCCCCGAGGGCGTACCTCTTTGAAATGGGCTCGCACATGAGAGACGCTCCCCCGGATAACCTCCTCATGCAATTTGGTGAGTTCCCGGGCGAGGGTCATCTCTCTATCGCCTAAGACCTCTTCTATATCCTCTAGGCTAGTCAGCAACCGATGGGGCGCTTCAAAGGCCACGAGAGTTCGTCTTTCCCTGGCGATAGCCTGGAGGAAGCGGCGGCGCTCTTGCCTCCGACGAGGCAAGAAGCCTAAATAGACGAAACCGTCCGTGGGGAGCCCGGAGACGGCTAGGGCGACGATGGGGGCCGAGGGGCCAGGGATGGGGACCATAGCGATACCGGCGGAGATGGCGGCGCGCACCAGTTCGTAGCCGGGGTCCGAGATGCCGGGCATGCCGGCCTCGGAGACCAGGGCTACATCTTTCGTCTGCAAGATATCGAGGATATAGCCCAGTTTGGTGAGTTTGTTGTGCTCGTAATAACTGATGAGGGGGGTTTCGATCTCGTAGCGGGCCAGGAGCCTTCCGGTACGTCGGGTATCCTCACAAGCGATAAGATCCACCTCCCGAAGGGTGCGGAGGGCCCTCAAGGTTATGTCCTCCAAGTTGCCTATCGGTGTGGCCACTAGATAAAGGGTGCCCATTGCTCCTTACCGTTGCTTAAGGACGAAAGGAAGATAGAATTTGTTTGGCAGGGTGAGAGGGGTAGGTATAGAATCTGCCGATACGTTGCCCCCTCCATCGATGAACTTCACCCGCAGATCCTGTATCTCCTCTGCATCTGAAGATATACCCTGTTGGTAGGGCTCCGGGTAGGTAAGTACCATCACCCGATCCAAGGCCAGATCGGCGATGCCGGTGAAGTAAGTGCGGAACTCTAGCCCCGGGGTGCCGGAGGGGTCATAGTTGTAATCGAGGTCGACGCCGAACTCTTGGTAGACGTTTGGCTCCCGGAAATCGATGCCCCGAAGGCGGAGGAGCCCTAAGAGGCTCTGGCCGTAATTATCGACCACATCGAGTATGGCCACCTCAGCGGTGGTGGTCACATCTCCGCTCTTGAGGCGGAAGTAGGCTCGATAGGGGCGATATGTAGGCAATTGATGGGTATAGGGGCCGAACCAATATCCTGGACTATCCACTCCTGATCGGCCCCGCCAGGCATACCCGTTGAGGGCGCTCTGGTCGTAGATCTTGACCCCCGAGTTTGCTTGATGGGGGAGATCTTCTCCTTCCCATATCCAGTTGTGGCTAAAGGCCATCTCCTTCAAACCGCTCCCTCCTTCATCGGAGGCGAAGAACAAGAGGGTCACCGTCGAGGGGTCGTCGGGATCCTGATAGGTCCCTACGATGCCGGTGGGAACCACTCGGTCCAGGCCCACAAAAGCCCCCAGGCTAGAGTCGTATTGAACGACGTTATTCGCTTGGTCGGTGCCGATGGCGGCGATCTCGATAGCCTCCTCGGTAAGGGGCTGATTGGGTAGGGATGAGAGGTCCCACAGATAACTCCAGCCATCGCGCCCCTCGGTATCGGTGGCCAGATGGTGCCAATTTATGCCCCCCCCATCGTCATAGAGGGCCCAGAAATCGACTTGTTTCATGCCGCTGTTCCCATCACTGGCATTGGCCAAGATGAGTGTCCGATCGGTGGTGAGGTAGAAATCCGACCAGGGGAGGACTACACTGGCCAGGGGCGGTTTCAAGTCGCCTCCCGACTCCGCTGGGGCCTCCACGGTGACATCCGTATAGTAGTGAGTGAGGATCTGCTGGTAGTTCCAGCCGTGCCAGGAGGCCCAGCGCTGTGCACCTACCTGGGAGAGCCCCCAGCCATGGCCGTATCGAGCATGGCCAAAACAGACGAGGTCGTTGACGGCCTGGAGATAGGGGAACTTGCTGGGAAGGTCATCGCGAGTTCGGGTAGGATCGCCATTGTTTGCACTGTACATGGCGATGATGGGCGAGTCCACAGGAGGCTCTCCGTCATCCCAGTCGTTGTGCCAGAGATATTGTCCCCAGGTGGCATCCACGGCGGCGTTGACCTCAGGGAAATCCTCGGGGCGGATACATTGGTCCCCCGTCCAATCCGTGATCTCCCATCTGTCGGACCGGATGCGATGGTTATTGAGGATATAGTACCAACCATAGCTGCGGGCGGCCACG
>JAUVHF010000112.1 GCA_030593425.1 Anaerolineales bacterium | reverse complement strand
GTTACGGATGAAAGTCTATATCTCCTGCGATATGGAGGGTATCTCTGGGGTAGTGAGTAGCGAACAAACCCACATGGGCAACAAGGAGTATGAACGGGCTCGCAAACTGATGACCGAGGAGGCTAATGCGGCCATCGAGGGGGCGTTGGTGGGCGGAGCGACGGAGATCGTGGTTAACGACGCCCATGGGAAAGGACGGAACATCCTCGTCGAGGGGTTGAACCCTCAGGCCCAACTCATATCCGGTTGGCCCAGGCCTTGGGGCATGATGCAAGGGATAGACGGACCCTTCGACGCCGCCTTCTTCATCGGATACCACGCTCAGGCAGGGACGAAAGATAGCGTCATCGCTCATACCGTTAGCGGGCGTATCTATCAGGTGAGACTCAACGGAGAGCCGATAGGTGAGACAGGGCTCAACGCCGCTCTAGCCGGCTACTTTGGTGTTCCTGTGGTCTTGGTCACAGGGGATAGGTTGCTAGTCGAGGAGGCTAAGGTCCTTCTGGGGCCTTCCTTGGAGACAGTGATCGTCAAAGAGGGGTATGGCACTCGGGCTGCCAAGTGCCTGTCGCCCCAAAGGGCTCAACAACTGATCAGGGAGGCGGCAGAGAGGGCTTTGGAGGGGGGTGGGGAACCATTTAGAGTCTCCCCTCCCCTCACTTTGACCGTGGATTTCGCAAGAGGGGTACAGAGTGAGATGGCTGAACTGATCCCCGGCGTGGTGCGTCTCGAGGGCCGCCGGGTGGAGTATACTCATGATGACTATTTGACCGTCTACAGGGTCTTCCGGGCTATGAACAGCCTGGTGGCTTAATGATCTTAGGGAGGGGTGAACGCCATCCCTAAGAGCGGCACCGACTCCAAAGCCGGGGGCCGAGATTATCTCTTGCTCTTCACCCAAGCCAAATCTGTCTCGGAGCGGCTCTGACTAGGAGTATAATGTGGAGACGACGCCCAGCACAGACAAGAGCCTGGAGGAGTTGATCGACCGGGCCCGGCGGATGGCTTTACGCTACGCAGAGATCAGCCCCTATCGCCTGAACCCCGACCGGGATGTCTGGGAGGGGATCGTCAAGGGTATAGGGCGGCAGGCTTATACCTTCGGCTGGCCCTATTGTCCTTGACAGGAGCGAACCGGCGATCCCGTGGAGGATCGGAAGTTCATCTGCCCCTGCTACCGGCATGAGGAGGATATCGCCGAGACCGGCCATTGCATCTGCCACCTCTTCGTGAGCGATGATTATAGACCGCCGAAGATGGAAAGCCCACCTATCCGAGAGGAGGGTAGCCCCTGGCCTCGCATCGTGGTCTATGGCGCATACTGGTGTAGCGATAGTATGCGCACCAGGCGCTTCCTCAATCGCCACGGAGTCCCCTACACCCTGGTCGATGTGGATGAGGACCCGCAAGTGGCCCAGAAGGTGAGGGAGTGGAACAACGGTTTCCTCTCCACCCCCACGCTGGATATCGAGGGGCATATCGTCACCGAGCCCTCAGATGAAGAGTTGGCTAAACTTCTGGGGATAGAGGCGTAGGTTCTTGGGAGAGGTGAAAGTAGTGGTTTGGTAGTCAGTCTGAGGGTCAGAAGGGAGGCCTTTGATGCGGATAGATTTCTTCAGCCTACTATGGATCGTCTTCATTATCATGACCTTGATCCCGGCCATCAACCGCAGGCTAATAGTGATGAGCCGACAACGGCTGATGCGGGCCATCGAGAAGAAGCGGGCCTCCCGGCTCATCACCCTCATCCATCGCCAGGAGGCGTTGAGTTTCTTGGGGATAGCCTTCTCTAGGTACATAGACATCGAGGACTCGGAGCAGGTTCTGCGGGCTATCCGCCTCACCCCCGAGGATCTACCCATAGATATCGTCCTCCATACGCCGGGAGGCTTGGTCTTGGCTGCGGAGCAGATCGCCCACGCCCTGGTGAGGCATAATGCCAAGGTCACGGTCTTCGTGCCCCATTACGCCATGTCGGGAGGGACCTTCGTGGCCCTGGCGGCGGACGAGATCGTGATGGAGGAGAACGCCGTTCTGGGGCCCGTCGATCCTCAGTTGGGGAAATATCCTGCCGCTTCCATCCTCACCGTCTCCGAGGTTAAGGATATAAACGAGATAGACGACGAAACCCTCATCCTCTCCGATATGGCTCGCAAAGCCCAGAAGCAGGTGCACGCTTGTCTAGTGGAGATCCTTATGGCCAACGATATGCCTCAGGAGAAAGCGGAGAAGATAGCCACCGCTTTGAGTTGTGGCCAATGGACCCATGATTACCCCATCACCTTCGAAGAGGCGAAGGAGCTGGGGTTACCTGTCTCCTCCGACCTGCTGAACGAAATCTATCAGTTGATGGAACTCTTCCCCCAGGCGGCGGGCCGGCGCCCCTCGGTGGAGTATATCCCCTTGCCTTATCGCCGCGAGGAGGGGCCGGACAAGAAGTGACCCCCTCTTTTGCCCTAGAGGGTGGCCAGGAGAAGGGACTTTGGAGATCGTCTTAGATCTAGAATTGCAGTTGGAGAGCTGGCGGGTTCTCCAGGCCCTGGGCGTCCCCTCAGGGAGAAAAGAGAAGCGGTTGGAACTAGTGGAAGAACTTTTGCCCCGAGGGCGGGAACTGGTGGAGCCGGTGATCCTCTACGACCTCTTCCCCGTGGAGGAGGTACACCCTGGAGAGGTGGTGTTGAAAGAGGTGAGGCTGAGGAGCAAGGGGTTGGCCAAACTTTGGGCCCAGGCCCAAGAGGTGGCTTTGATCCTCTGCACCATCGGGCCAGCCCTGGATGAGCAGGTCTCCGCCCACTTCGTCGCCTCTGACCCCCTTCGAGGCCTGGTCCTAGATGCCATAGGGACCGCCGCCCTGGAGGGATTGGCGGAGGAGGCTTGCCGCCTCATAGCGGAGGTAGCCAAGGGAAAACGTTGGGAGGCCAGTGCCCCCCTCAGCCCGGGGAACCTGGATTGGGGCCTGGAGGAGCAGCGGGTCTTCTTCGATCTCTTGCCCGCCAAGGAGATAGGGCTCCGGTTAAAAGAGAGTTATCAGATGACCCCTCTGAAATCGCTCTCCCTGGCCGTGGGACTGGGAGAAGCGGTGCTCCCTTCGATGGAGAAGTCACCCTGTACCTACTGCTCCTTGAAGAGGAGGTGTAGATATCGCCGAGAGAAAGAGCCCCTTCCAAAATAGAAAGGGGCTTATTAAAGCGGGTTTAAGAGAGGCCTCTCACTACGCCGGCTGTTTCGCCCTCTTCTTCTCCAGATAATCCTCGATGGCCGCATGGATGGCGTCGGCCGCTAGGTTAGAGCAGTGCATCTTGATGGGGGGAAGGCCATCTAGGGCCTCGGCTACCGCTTTGTTGGTTATCTCCATCGCCTCTTCTATGGTTTTCCCCTTCACCATCTCCGTAGCCATGGAACTGGTGGCGATAGCCGCCCCGCAGCCGAAGGTGCGGAATTTGATATCCACTATCCGGTCATCCTTCACCTTGATGAATATCTCCATCAGGTCGCCGCAGATGGGGTTCCCCTCTTTCCCCACGCCGTCAGGATCTTCTATTACCCCCACATTGTGGGGGTTCATAAAATGATTCATCACCTTTTCAGAGTACATCAAGAGAGTCCCTTTCTCCCTAGTTTTATGAAGCCGTGGTGTAGAGGGGTGACATAGAACGGAGCCGCTCCACTATCCCCGGCAGGACTTCCAATAGATAATCCACATCCTCGTCGCTGTTCTCGTGGCCCAACGTTAGGCGTAAAGAGCCATGGGCTACCTCGGGAGGGATGCCCATGGCCAAAAGGACATGAGAGGGCTCAAGGGAGGCCGAGGTACAGGCGGAACCGCTGGAAGCGGCTGTGCCCATCATATCCAAGCCCAGGAGCAGCCCTTCCCCCTCTACGTAATTTATGGTGAAACTGGCGCTGTTGGGCAGCCTCTCCTTAGGGTGACCGGTCAACTGGGTATCCAGCATGGAGGAGAGGACGCCCTCGATTAAGCGGTCTCGGAGGGCTATGAGTTTGCGGTTATTCTCCTCTCGGTGCCCTTGGGCCAACTTGAGCGCTGTAGCCAACCCCACGATGCCGGCCACGTTCTCCGTCCCCGCCCGTCGGTTCAGTTCATGGGCTCCGCCGGTCTGGGGGGGGAGAAGCCGCACCCCTCGCCGCAGGTAGAGAACCCCCACCCCCTTGGGGCCGTAGAACTTGTGGGCCGAGAGCGAGAGAAGATCTAGGTTAAGGGCTTCTACGTCTAGGTCTAAGGCTCCTCCCGCCTGGATGGCGTCGGTGTGGAAGGGTATCTTGTGGGCTCGAGCGATCTCCCCTATCTCGGCGATGGGCTCGATGGTCCCCACCTCGTTGTTGGCATACATGATGGTGATGAGGGTCGTCTTCTCAGTGATAGCCTTCTCCACATCGGTGGGATCGACACGGCCGTACTTATCTACTGGCAGATAAGTCACCTGAAAGCCAAAATGCTTCTCCAGTTGCTCGCAGGTGTGGCTCACGGCGTGGTGCTCGATGGAAGAGGTGATGATATGGGTCCCCTTATCCCGGTTCCAGAAGGCTATCCCCCGAATGGCCAAATTATCGCTCTCCGAGCCGCAACCGGTGAAGATTATCTCCCTGGGGGTGCAGTTTAAGGTCTGGGCCACATCGGCCCGGGCCTCATCTATCGCTTTGCGCGCCTCCTGTCCTAAGCGGTAGACGCTGGAGGCGTTGCCGTACCCCTCGGTGAAGTAGGGGAGCATAGCCTCCACCACCCGAGGATCCACCGGGGTGGTAGCCGCATGATCCATATATACCGTACGCTTGGCCATCCTTTTAGACTCCTTCGAAAAGTTCGGTACTTAGATACCTTTCCCCTGTATCGGGCAAGACTACGACGATCAGTTTACCTTCGTTCTCTGGCCTCTTGGCTACCTCTAAGGCGGCGAAGGCGGCAGCGCCAGAGCAGAATGGGCTACCCGGTGCATCCAGATGGCGTGGAGACCGGGGTAGCAGAAGAGTACCTCCAGCGTGCTTTTGGCTGCTGGATCTCTGGCGAAGATGATCTCGATATCCTCTCGAAGCAAAGCGAACATCTCTTGTAGAATACCTCTGGAGCGAGAAACTGTCTCCTTGGCGTATTCTGGGGTTAGGTTTTCTACCCTGTCGCACTGGGCCATTTTTATGCTAAGTCAGCTAAGGTGGTGGAATCCAATATCTCAGCGATGCCGTCGCGCACCCTTTTCCAGACTACCCGGTGGGAGCAGTTCTCGCTCACCTCACAACACTCCAACTCCACCGACTCCAATAGACACTCCACAGGAGCGATGGTTACCTCCAAGGCCCGCATTATCTGCCCCATGGTAATGGCCTCGGGCTCCTGGGCCAGGGTATAGCCGCCCTTAGCCCCGCGCTTGCTCTTCACCAGACCACCCCTTCTCAAGGGAGCGATGATCTGTTCCAGATAGGCGAGGGAGAGGCCCTGGCGTCGTGCCACCTCGGAGAGAGGGGTATGACCCTGGCCGAAATC
>JAUVHF010000063.1 GCA_030593425.1 Anaerolineales bacterium | reverse complement strand
ACCTTCGGGCTATCCCTGGCGAGGGAGGTGGGCCAGGTAATAGGTGTTGAGGAGAGCGATAGCGCCCTCGCCGATGCTCGGTTCAACGCCCAAGAAGGGGAAAACGTAGAGTTCATCGGAGGGCGGGTAGAAGATGCCTTGCCTGACTTGGTGAGGGTCGATCTGGCCATCCTCGATCCTCCCCGCCAAGGCTGCGGAAGGGAGGCTATCACCCACCTCGTGAGGCTTGCTCCCGCCAAGATCATCTACGTCTCCTGCCACCCGGCCACCCTGGCTAGGGATGTCAAGCGTCTGAGGGAAGGTGGCTACCATCTGGTCGAAGCCCAACCCGTGGATATGTTCCCTCAGACCTATCATATAGAAGCCGTAGCCCTTCTAGAGCGGTCGACCTCTTGACATCCAGGCCACTGGAAATTATATTTTGGGTTGCCTACCCTGCGTGGGTATCTATTGGAGGTTAAGTGGCTGTAAGGCCGATCTTGCAGGCCGGTGAAATGGTGGTTGGCCGGAAGGCTAAGAAGGTAAGGGATTTCGGTCCTTCCCTTAAGGCTCTGGTGGACGATATGGTGGAAACGATGCGGGCCGCCCCAGGGATCGGGCTGGCGGCTTCCCAAATCGGCGTTCCCCTGCGGGTTATCGCGGTCGAGTTGCCCCCGGTGGAGGGGGAAGAAGACCCGCAGCGAGGGAAACTTTTCGTCATCTGTAACCCCGAAATGGTGAAATCCTGGGGAGAAGAAGAGGGAGACGAAGGGTGTTTATCCCTGCCGGGCTATGTGGGGGAGGTGAAGCGAGCAAGTAGGGTGACGGTGAAAGGTCAAGATCTCAAGGGCAAGAAGATCAGGATTAAGGCCCAAGGCCTTTTGGCTCGGGCCTTGCAGCATGAGATAGATCATCTTAACGGAATGCTTTTCACCGCTCGATTGGAGAGTATAGATAAACTCCGCCGGCTGGAAAAGGCCGAAGAAGAGGCGGAGTTGGCTATCTAGCCCCAACTTCTCAGAAGGGGCATCTATTCAGAGACCTTTTCGGTCTCTGGTTTCTCCTCTGGCGATATCTCTTCCAGGGGGAGACGGGGTTCCGCCAAGGCTTCATCCGTCTGGAGGAATTTCCGGTATAGGTATCCTCCCAGGATGCGCGCGCTGCCCAGCACCGGGGCCGCCAAGAGGATGCCCAGGATCCCCCCTACCATCGCTCCCCCGATAGCCCCCACGATGACCACCACAGGGTGGAGGTTGACACTCCTTCCGATGATACGGGGCACCAACAAGTTGTTCTCCAGCTGTTGAATGACCACGTAGAGGCCAGCCACCAGAAGAGCGAACCAACCATTGCTCAGAGCCAGATGCTCCGATCCTAGGAAGAAGGCCAGGGCCACAGCCGGCAGGGCAGCCAAGGCGGGCCCCAAGTTGGGGATTGTCTCCAAGATCCCGGCTAGTATCCCTAGGAGCAAGGCGTTCTTCACCCCCACGATCCACATGGTGATCGCGGTGATGCCCCCCACTGTCGAGGAGAGGATGATTTGACCCCGGAGGAAGGAGTTCCATATCTGGCCTATCTCCTTCATCAGTTGGCTCAACTCTTCCTGATATTCAGGAGGGGCCAGCCCTCCGAGGTAGGAAGTGATCTGGCCTGCGTCTTTGAGGAGGTAGAAAGAGATGATGAGGATAAAAATAAGCCAAAGGGCACTAGAGGCCGCTCCCCGCAAGATAGTCACCGATTGGGAAGCCAGGGAGCCCACAAGGTTAGCCAACTCGCCTTGGATATCTACGAAGATGCGATAGAGATCGATGGAAAAGCCGAGGAACTCCACCGTCCGATACCTGACTGTGAGTTGGCGGAGGCTCTCAAGGATGGCTGCGAGGTCCACATCGATGGAGATGAGTTGTTGTATTAGAGGGGGAACCACTATAGAAGGGATAGCCACAAGGGCGAATATGAGGAGAAGGTAGACTATGATGGTGGCTCCAGTACGGGAAAGTTTTGCTTTCCTTAGGAGCCCCACTAAGGGGTTGAGGATATAGGCCAAAAGCACCGCCAGAGCCAGAGGCGCTACCACCGAGCGGACTCGGTAAAGAACCAAGCCCCAAAATATCATAGCGCCGGCGGCTATCAACCGTTTGGCTTGAGGGCTCCAGGGCTTGGACAAAGAGGCCACCTCCCTCCCTATTGTATAATACTCTTGCCCTGGTAGCAAGGCAGATATGGTTTATCGAGCCAGCGGACGCAGCCTTCGGAGGAAGGGTTTAGTGGCCTCGGCGACAACGGAGGGCAAGAGAAGCAAGGGGATCATCACCGCCCACTCCCTCCAGCCCAAAAAGGCGGTATCGAATATGGGATCCAAGAAAGGGAGATAGATTATCGCTAGAAGGATGACCAGAGAGGCTAGAACCGCCCATTGCATATATCGGTTGGAGAGGAGGCCGATGGACCAGACAGAGGACCGCTCCGAACGGGAGGTGTAGGCTCGCAGGAGTTCTGAGATGGATAGCGTGGCGAAAGCCATGGTCTGGGCTGCCGAGAGGTTGTTAGGGAACCGGTCGAGCCCCACCCTGAAGGCGATAAGGGTGATGGTGGTAATGGCGATCCCTTGGATGATGATCCCCCAGCCCATCTCCCGGTTGATGACCGGCTCATCGACAGGGCGAGGCGGCCGTTCCATAATATCTGGCTCTCCCTTCTCCAAGCCTAGGGCCAGGGCCGGAGCCCCATCGGTGATCAGGTTGAGCACCAAAAGTTGAATGGCCGTTAACGGTAAAGGCCAGCCCACCATCATAGCCAGGAAGATGACTAGGATCTCGGCTACATTGCAGGAAAGGAGATAGAAGACGAACTTGCGGATATTGGAGTAGATGATCCGCCCCTCTTCCACAGCGGAGACGATACTGGCATAATTGTCGTCGGTGAGTACCATATCCGACGTCTCCTTGGAGACGTCGGTGCCGGTAACCCCCATGGCCACACCGATATCGGCCCGCTTCAGGGCGGGGGCGTCGTTTGCCCCATCGCCGGTCATGGCTACCACATGGCCTTTCTCCTTCAGCGCCTCCACGATCCGTACCTTGTGCTGGGGCGAGACCCGGGCGTAGACATCGAACTCCTCGACACGGCCAGCGAACTCCACCTCGTCCATGTGATCCAGTTCGGCCCCGGTGAGAAGTTCACCACCGTTGTGGAATAGTTCTAAATCCTTGGCGATAGCCATCGCCGTGTCAGGATAGTCGCCGGTGATCATCACCGTGCGGATCCCTGCCCGTCGGGCCAGGGCGATAGCCTCTCGCACTTCGGACCGAGGAGGATCGATCATCCCCAAAAGGCCTACGAAGACGAGATCTTGTTCCACCTGATCCGCCTGAGGCTCTTCTGGCAGTTCCTTCAAATGTCGATAGGCTACCCCCAACAGGCGGAGGGCCTGGCTAGCCAGAGAGGCGTTCACCTGAACTATCTCATCATGCCTTTCTGGGTTTAGCGGCTCCTCCCGACCTCGCAGATAGACTCGGTCGCACAGTTGGAGCACCACATCTGGTGCTCCCTTAATATAGGCTACATAACCTTTGGTGGTTGGCTCCGGGTGGATGGTGGTCATCCGTTTCCGCTCCGCCTCGAAGGGGATCTCCGCCAGGCGGGGCTGAATCTCCTCCACCTCTTCCTTCCAGAGCCCTGCCTTGGCTGCGGCCACCACTAAGGCCCCCTCGGTGGGGTCGCCGACCAACCGGTAAGTCCGCTGGATATCTAGCCCACTGGTCTCCAGATAAGCGTCGTTACAGAGGAGAGCCCCACGTAAAAGGAGTTGGGCTCCGGGGTACTCCTCCAGATTCACCCGCTGGCCATTCCCACGAAATTCGCCTTCAGGGTGGTAGCCTTCTCCGGTGACCACCAAGAGAGAATCGTCGGCCCAGAGGCGCACCACGACCATCTGGTTTTGGGTCATTGTACCTGTCTTATCGGCACAGATGATGGTGGCGCTGCCTAAAGTCTCTACTGCGGGCAACTTGCGTAAGAGGGCGTGGCGTTTGATCAACCGCTGCATCCCCAGGGCCAGGACGATGGTGACCACGGCGGGCAAACCCTCGGGCACAGCGGCGATGGCCAAACTCACCGCCACGAGGAACATCTCTAACCACCCGACTCCCCGCAAGAGTCCGACCAGAAAGACGACCCCGCAGACAGAGACGCAGATGACCCCCAGCCACCTGCCCAGTTGGTTCAACTTCACCTGAAGAGGGGTGGGTTCCTCCTCATAAGATTGGATCATCTCGGCGATGAGGCCGATCTGGGTGTGCATCCCCGTGGCGAAGACCACGCCCCGCCCCCGGCCATAGGTGACCAAGGTCCCCATGTAGGCTGAGTTACTCCGATCGCCTAGGGGGATCTCTCGGTCGAGAACGACCTCCGCTCTCTTTCGCACGGGTATCGATTCGCCGGTGAGAGAGGCCTCATCGATCTGGAGGTTGACACTTTCCACCAACCTCACATCGGCAGGAACGTAGTTGCCGCTCTCCAATAGGACGAGATCCCCAGGCACCATCTCTTGGGCGGGGATGGTCTGGCGATGGCCATCGCGGATCACTCGGGCTTCGGGGGCGGTCATCCGCCTAAGGGCCGCCAGCGCCTCCTCTGCTTTGGACTCCTGGACGACGCCTAGTACCGCGTTGAGGATGACGATGGCCAAAATAGCGACCGCTTCAACGTAGTCGCCCAAAAGAAAGGAGACTAGGCTAGCGGCTATGAGGATGAGGACCAAGAAGTTATTGAACTGGTCCAAGAGCATCCGCCAGAAGCCTGGCCGGGGTATCTCTCGCAACTGGTTAGGCCCGTAGCGAGCTAGGCGATGGGCCGCCTCCTCGGCGGTGAGCCCTCTCTGGGGGTGAGTATCGAATTTGGTCGCGACCTTGCTAGCCTCTTGGCTATGCCAGGCTATATCTTTGTCTTCCATAAGCGAAAAAGCGCAAGAAAAGGACGTCGCTACAGGAGCGACGTCAACCTTTCATACAATCGCTCTCTAACCAGGCCGTCTCCGTCCACCACGGTTTCGGGAGTGGGGCCTTCTAGTGGGCCGGCGGTCCATGGCTCTGGCTTTCTCCGGGGTCCAGCCCTCGAGTACTGCCCGCCGCGAGAGCCGGATCTTATCCTCGGCATCGATATCGATCACCATTACCATGATCTCATCGCCTACACGAACCACATCTTCTACACTTGGCACTCGGTAATCGGCCAACTGCGAGATATGAACTAGCCCGTCTTTGCCGGGCAGGATCTCCACGAAGGCGCCGAAGTCTGTTACTCGCACTACCCTGCCGCTGTAGATCTTGCCCACCTCTGCCTCTTCGGTCAGGCCTTTGATCATAGCCACCGCCTTCTCGCTCGCAGCCCCATCAGTGGAAGCGATGAAGACCGTCCCGTCATCCTCTACATCGATCTTGGCCCCGGTCTCCTCCACGATCTTGCGGATGGTCTTGCCCCGGGGTCCGATGATGAGGCCGATCTTCTCCGGATCTATCTTGATTAAAGTGATCCGTGGAGCGTGGGGAGAGAGTTCCTTGCGAGGCTGAGATATCGTCTCCGCCATCTCGTCTAGGATGAAAAGCCGGGCCTCGTGAGCCTGGGCTAGCCCCTCCTCTAAAACCTGATAATCGACGCCTTGTCCCTTGACATCCATCTGAAGGGCGGTGATCCCCTTTCTCGTGCCCGCCACCTTGAAGTCCATATCTCCTACCGCGTCCTCTAGCCCTTGAATATCGGTGAGGATGGCATATCGCCCCTTCTCCTGAATGAGGCCCATAGCGATACCGGCCACAGGGGCCTTGATAGGAACCCCTGTGTCCATGAGAGCCAGGCTGCTAGAGCAGACACTGGCCATGGAGGTGGAGCCGTTGGAGGAGAGAACCTCCGAAACCAGGCGGATGGTGTAGGGGAACTCCTCCTCATCAGGGATGACGGGGAGAAGCGCCTGCTCGGCTAGAGCCCCATGACCGATCTCTCTCCGCTTAGGAGCCCGGAGGAACCAAGTTTCCCCGACGCTATAGGGTGGGAATTCATAATGGTGCATATACCTCTTCGATTCTTCCTTAGTCATCAAGCCGTTCAGCCTCTGTTCGTCGCTCACCGTACCCAGGGTAGCGATGGTGAGAACTTGGGTCTTCCCCCGGCTGAAGAGGCCTGAACCATGGGTGCGAGGTAGAAGCCCTACCTCGCAAGAGATGGGCCGGATCTGGGTGTTAGTACGGCCATCGGGTCGGGCCTCCTCCCTGAGGATCGACTCTCGAATCTTCTCCTTCACTACTTCATCGAAGGCCGCCTCGATCACCTCGGGAGGGAAATCGAGTTGGGAGAGTAACTCCTCTCGCAGACCATCTAACGCCTGTCGCCGCTCGTCTTTCTCTTTCGTTCTCCTTATCGTCTCCAAAACCCGACCAGCGATCCGCACGCGGACCGCCTCTTCCGCTTCCTGGGGGGTGTGGAAGAAAATGTAGTCTCTCTTCGGCTTGCCGATCTCCTTGGCCATCTGCTCCTGGAGGGCGATCACGCTTTGCATCGCTTGGTGACCGGCCTTGAGAGCACCCAGGATGACCTCCTCGGTCACCTGGTTGGCTCCTGCCTCTACCATATGGATCGCCTCCCTGGTGCCAGCCAAGCGCAAATCGAGAGGACTTCCCTCCATCTGGCTGGCGGTGGGGTTGCAGACATACTGACCATCCACGAGGCCGATGCGCACCGCGCCAACCGGCCCGCTGAAGGGGATATCAGAGATGACTAGGGCCGCCGAAGCGCCTATCACCGACAGCATATCCAGGTAGGTCTCCTGATCGGCGGAGAGGGCGGTGATGATGACCTGGATATCGTTCCTCATCCCCTGGGGGAAGAGAGGGCGGAGTGTCCTATCGGTGAGTCGGCAAAGAAGGATGGCCTGTTCCGAGGGGCGCCCTTCGCGCTTGAAGAAGCCGCCGGGGATCTTGCCCGCGGCATAGAGCCTTTCCTCATAATCTACGATGAGGGGGAGGAAATCGGTGCCTTCGCGGGGCTCTTTAGAGGCCGTGGCCGTGGCCAGGATCAAAGTATCTCCTGAACGCACGGTTACAGCACCCCCAGCCTGGCCAGCTAACTTGCCCGTCTCTATGCTAATGGAGTGGCCTCCAATAGCGGTTTCATATCGTTTTTCCATTTTTCCTTTCCTCCAAGTCTGGCCAGGCTTGGAGGTCAAGGACTGGGGACTGAACCCCACCGGAGTGAGACCCACTCCCCAATTCCTGGCCTTCCAAGCCTGACCTTGAATGATACCCTAGGGTTGTTTCAGGTTCAGCCTTACCTCTCTTTCTACCTTCGCAAGCCTAAGCCGGCTATAATCTCCTTATACCGCTCTGGATCGGTCTTGCTCAGGTAATCGAGATGCCGTCTCCGCCGCCCGACCATCTTGATCAGCCCCCGGCGGGAGTGCTCGTCGTGTTTATGCGCCTTGAGGTGCTCCACCAGTTGGTTGATCCTGGTGGTGAGGACGGCTATCTGGACCTGTGGCGACCCCGTATCCTTCGGGTGCAAGTGATACCGCTCGATGATCGATTCCTTCTCGCCCTTGCTAAGCCCCAACTCTACTCTCCCAAACACCCATATCAGGCAAAATTATACCATAGATAGTTCCCGCTTGCAAATAGAGGCTTGGCCCCGAAAGTGAACCTTTCCTTGCCCATCTCTGTGTAATAGTATTAGAAAGTGGCGCTTTCATCCGTTTGACAGGTTTGCCATACTATGCTAAACTATCTTATCAAAATAGATTCAAGGTCGAGTCAAGGAGAAAGGAGGTGGTGGAATCAAGGTTATTAGGGCATTGAAGGTTATGACATCAAAAAGGAGGAATAGGATGTTTAGGAGAGAATGGCTACCGCTGGTTAGTCTCTTAGTGGTGCTAGCCCTCGTTCTGGGGGCTTGCGCGCCAGCGGCTACGCCCACACCTGCCCCTCCAGGGGCTGCTACACCGACACCTCCCCCTGCCGAGGCCACACCGACCACGCCGCCGCCACCACCGGCCGAGCCCGTTACCTTCATCTTTGGGCGTGGCGGTGACTCTGTCAGCCTCGACCCGGCCGTGGAAACTGATGGCGAGTCGTTCCGCGTCACCGGGCAGATTCTGGAGCCCTTGTTCCAGTATGAGGACGGTGGCACAGTGCCCATCCCTGCGTTGGCTACCGACTACTCGGTCAGCGACGACGGCATGGTGTGGACCGTCAACCTGCGCGAAGGCGTCAAGTTCCACGACGGCACCGACTTTAACGCTGACGCTGTGGTCTTTAACTTTGAGCGCCAGTGGAAGACAGATCATCCGCTCCACTTCGAGAGCGAGGCCTACTCCTACTGGGAGTGGATGTGGTTCGGCTTCGACGACGATAGCATCATCACCGGCGTCGAAGCGGTGGACGACCATACCGTCGAGTTTACTCTCAGTGAAGCTCTGGCTCCCTTGTGGGCCAACCTGGCCATGGACATGTTTGCCATCTCCAGCCCCACCGCGATGGAGCAGTACGGTGAGGAGTATGGCACACCCAGCGCGGGAGCGGTGGGAACCGGTCCCTTCAAGTTCGTAG
>JAUVHF010000199.1 GCA_030593425.1 Anaerolineales bacterium | reverse complement strand
GGTAGATAAGCGGCTGCGAGAACTGGCGGAAAGGCTGAAGGAGTTTCGCGAGGAAGTAGAGAAGGCCTGAGCATTCGAGAGAGAATTGGGATGTCAGTGTGGACCTTCTCTCTAGCATCACCGCCCAGGAGGTGAGGGGTTCCTTCAACTTTCCGGGCCCAGTTCGCTGGTCCTCAGGAGAAGATGATCCAGCAGGTGGGGCTGGATCGCGCGGCGGACAATCGAGATCTACCAGCGAGTAGTCGAGGAGCGACCCTTGCCCCAGCACGTCTTCATCGCTATAGAGGGGGCCATCGGAGTGGGGAAGACCACCTTGGCTCGCCTCATCCAGGACGAATTCAAGGCCGAACTCCTCTTGGAGGTCTTCGAGGAAAACCCGTTCCTCAAGGATTTCTACAAGGATAGAGAGAGGTACGCGTTCCAGACCCAGATCTTCTTCCTCTTAAGCCGGTACCGGCAGCAGCACGAGGTGGTCGAGGAGACCTTAAAACGTTCTTCCCTTATCAGCGACTACACCTTCGCTAAGGATAGCCTCTTCGCCCATCTGAACCTGAGGGGCGATGAACTGCTCATGTATGAGAGTGTGCACGCCGCCTTGGCGGAGAAGATCCCTCTGCCCGACCTGGTCGTCTATCTGCGGGCCGAGACCGATATCTTGATGGAACGGATCGCCTTCCGAGACCGCGTCTACGAGCGAGATATGGACAGGGACTATATCGATGCCGTAAACAGGGCTTACGAGGAATTCTTTCTCCCTTATGACCATAGCCCGATCCTGCCCTTGGATACCGACAACATCAACATCGTGCGCAACAAGCAAGATCTAGCCTATGTGGTGGGGCAGATTCACGCGGCGCTGGCGGGCGTTCGCCAACCGCGGCTGCCGGAGGTAGGTGAGATATGAGGAAGTTCATTGCCGTAGCGGGTAATATAGGGGTGGGGAAGTCCACCCTTACCGGGCTTCTGGCCCAGAAGCTGAGGTGAAAGCCTTACTATGAAGCGGTGGCCGACAACCCCTATCTGGCTGACTTCTACGAGGATATGAAGCGGTGGAGTTTTCACTCCCAGGTTTTCTTCCTCTCCCGGCGGCTATATGACAGCCTGCACATCCTGAAGGACCCAGAGCCGGTGATCCAAGACCGTTGCATGTACGAGGATGCGGAGATCTTCGCCCGCAACTTGTACCTACAAGGCCGTATGCAAGAGAAGGATTGGGACACCTACTGGGAACTATACGAATTGATGAGGGAACTGGTCCCTGCGCCGGAGTTGATCATCTACCTGCGGGCTTCGGTGCCTACCCTCTTACACAGGATCAACCATCGGGGGCGAGATTACGAGCAGGGTGTCTCCGTTGACTATTTGGAGCAACTGAACCGTCTCTATGAAGATTGGGTTGAGGGTTTCAGCCTCTGCCCTACGCTTATCATCCCCGCCGACGAACTCGATTTCGTGAAGCACGAGGCTCATCTAGAACAGATAGCCGCCTGGCTCAGTTACAAGGCCCTACCGGAGTTCTTCAAGACCAGGCCAGCCTCTGTCCGTCGGCGGCGAGGCCGAAAGGTGCCCAAAGCCCAGCCGCCGCTGCCAGGGGTAGAGTGGAGACTGCAAAGGGCAAGGAAGTAACCCTAGCCCCTGGGATCGACTCGGAGATCACCCTATTGGCAGCCAACTGTCCATAGGGTATGATTCTGAGTAGAAAGCGGTCTATCTCTAAACCGAGCGATAGAGGAGTCTGATGGAGGCGAGTACGAGATGATAGATCTGTCCATTAACAAAGAACAGTTGGAGAGAACTGTACAACGGGCGCGGGAGCGCAACATCATCGTTCCCACGTTCGCACAACAAAGGGACCCGGAACTGATCCCGGAACCCGTCAAAGCCAGGCTGAAGCAGATTGGGCTGTGGGATATTACCTCGCTCAACCTCTTCCGCATCACCTGGAAGAATGAGCCCACGGCCCACGGAGGTGGCTTCAATGGCGTTAACTACTTGGAACTCCCGCCGTCCCTCACCGGGGTGCCGGCGCGCATCATCGCGCTAGTGGGCAAGTGGTTCCCTACCGGATCCCATAAGGTGGGCGCCACCTTTGGCTGCCTGGTGCCTCGGTTGGTCACTGGCCAGTTCGATCCCACCTACCAGAAGGCAGTCTGGCCCTCCACCGGGAACTACTGCCGGGGCGGTGCCTATGACGCGACACTTTTGGCGTGCGAGTCCATCGCCATCCTCCCCGAGGAGATGAGCCGCGAGCGGTTCGAGTGGCTCTCCAATTTCGCCGGTGAGGTCATTGCCACCCCTGGCTGCGAGAGCAACGTCAAGGAGATCTTCGACAAGACCTGGGAACTACGGGAGACCCGTGAGGACATCGTCGTCTTCAACCAGTTTGACGAGTTCGGAAATCACCTCTGGCACTACTATGTCACCGGTCACGCGATGGAGGAGGTGTTGGAGCAGGAGATGGGGCCGCTGGACAGCTACCGAGGCGTGGTGCTGACCACGGGCTCGGCTGGTACCATCGGCTGCGGGGACTACATGAAAGAGATCTTCCCGACCAGCAAAGTGGCCGTCAGCGAGGCCCTCCAGTGCCCCACGCTGCTCTTGTGCGGCTACGGCGGACACCGCATCGAGGGCATCGGCGACAAGCACGTCCCCTGGATCCACAACGTCAAGAACACCGACATGGCGATGGCCATTGACGACGAGGCGTGCATAAGCCTGGTGCGCTTGTTCAACGAACCGGCCGGCCGCGCCTACCTGATCAATCAAGGTGTGCCGGAGACGCTGGTCGGGCAACTGGACCTGTTGGGCATCTCCAGCATCGCCAACGTGCTCTCCGCAATCAAGTTGGCCAAGTGGTACGAGTTGGGCGAGCACGACATCGTGCTGACCGTCTTCACTGACTCGATGGAGCTGTACCAGAGCCGCCTGCGGGAGTTGCGCGAGAAGCACGGCGAGTACACGGAAACCGACGCAGTGGCCGACTACCACCGCTACCTCTTGGGCTGTACTGTGGACTACGTGGAGGAACTGGGCTACTGGGACCGCCGGCGCATCCACAACCTCAAGTACTTCACCTGGGTCGAGCAGCAGGGTAAGACCTACGAGGAAATCCAGGCCCAATGGTACGACTCTGACTATTGGATCGGCATCCACCGTCAAGTGGAGGAGATCGACGCCCTGATCGAGCAGTTC
>JAUVHF010000158.1 GCA_030593425.1 Anaerolineales bacterium | reverse complement strand
AGGTGTCAAACCTGCCGTATTCCAGACCACTAACACCCCCTCAGAAACGGGTTCGTACTTAAGGTCATCTATCACAACCCACCCAGGAGGCATTTCCCCAACGCCATACTCTACCTTATAACATTGGAATTGGTCTATATCAGCCGTCCCCCATATCTCCACTCTCCCCTCCACCTTAGCCCCCATCCCAGGGGAGGTAATCCTAGCCTTGGGGTTAGGGCAGGCTGAGGCCGGAGGAGGCTGTGTGGGGGAGGGCAAAGGAGAGATAAGTGGAGGGATAGTAGGTACCACCCCTGCTGGCCTGGTAGGCCTTTCCAAGGTGGGGGTAGGCGTCACCGGGAGAGGGGATAAAGCAGGAGGAGGCGTGACGAGCATCGATTCCGGCAACTCTTCCCCCGGAAGCCCCCCGAGAGCCGGGGCTAAAGTAACTATAAGGGCCACCACCGCCACCACCAAGATTATAACCCCTATGGCCAAGGCGGAACGATAAGCCCGGCTGGTGGCCGCCTCTTTCTCAGCGCTATGAAGAGCGGTGCCCCTCTCCCGCCAGGCCACGAGGATAGCCCGGAGATAGAAGAGCATCACCAGCCCGCAGGCTAGATATATCCAGAAGGCGATCCTAGCCAAGAACTCGATGAAAACGGCCATACCAGCGCCCTTCACCACAAAGGGGAACGAAGGCCCTCGTTCCCCTTCACCAACCCCCGGCACCCCCTTTGTCAGATCCTACCTAGGACCCCTTTGATCAAGGCCAGAAGTTTGGGGAGCGCCTTCTGCCCCGCTTCTAGTACCTCCTCGTGGAGCCCTTCTTCTTTCTTAGTAGGGTGTCCCACCGCCATATTGCTGATGTGAGAGATGCCCAGGACCCGCATCCCCCCGTGCCGGGCCACAACCACCTCCGGGGCGGTGGACATCCCCACCGCATCCGCTCCCATGAGGCGAAGGAAGCGGATCTCCGCCGGCGTCTCAAAGGTGGGGCCTCCTAGCATGGCGTAGACCCCTTGCCGCAACTCAAGCCCCAGTTCATCTCCCACCTCAAGGGCGATCTTACGCAGTTCCTTATCGTAAGCCCCAGACATATCCACGAACCGGGGGCCCAACCGTTCATCGTTGGGGCCGAATAGAGGGCTATGACCGGCCATCCCCACCAGGTTGATATGATCGGTGATGAGCATTAGATCACCCGCCTTGAAACCCTCGTTCAAGCCACCGGCAGCGTTAGTGACGATGAGAGTATCGGCTCCTAGCGCTCGCATCACCCGCACGGGAAGCGTGATCCGCCCCAAGGGGGAACCCTCGTAAAAGTGGGCCCGCCCCTGCATCACCACCACCGCTTTCCCAGCCAGATGACCTAAGACCATTTGCCCCGGATGCCCCTCCACGGTAACCGGGGGGAAATCGGCGATCTCCCCATAGGGGATAACCAACGGCTCTTCCACCTCCTCAGCCAAGCCGCTCAGCCCAGAGCCGGTGATGATCCCCACCTGAGGCTCAAAGGGGGCTCGAATCTGGCCCGCTACCCTCTCCACCTCCCCAGAGTCATACATCATAACTTCTCCAGAAGTTCCCCCTTCTCCCTCTGGAACTCCTCCTCGGTGATGATCCCTTTCTTGCGCAACTCATCCAGTTCCGCGATCAAGCCAGGGATATCGTGGGCGCTGGGGGTCTCTTTGACCCGCTCCGCCTGGCTTCTGAACGACTCCAGGCGGCTCACCCCCTCCTTCTGGTTCAACATCTCCGTTTTGAACCTCACCGGCCGGGCCACCCGCTCAAAGAGGTTAACCCCTATCTCGCTGGCGGTGAGGATCTGCACAGTGCCATAATTTAGGAGTCTCCCTAAAGCCGACTGCTCCAATACTACGTCGTTCACCTTCTCCAGAGAAGAGTCTATGGAGTGCTTATTGACGATCCCTTCTAGTTGGATCACCCGCCGGTTAGTAACTACGTATACCTCGTTCCACCAGTTGAGGAGGTCAAGGGCCAACTTCCCCAGAGGAAAGACCAAGAGCAGGAGGGCTACCGAGGCCCAAGGGCCAAGGAGGCTCGCAAGAAAGACGCTCCCCACGATTATGAGTAACGAAAGCAAAGAATTCATGAGGATGGTGCGCAGGACCACCAGCCAATGCTGTCGCGTCTTGAAGACTATCCCCTCATGCCGCCCCATCAGACTCTCCAGATAACCCATCTCCCTTCCCCCTACTCTTTGGCTCGGGGATGCGATCTGTCGTACACCTCCCGCAGCCGCTCGCTGGACACATGGGTATAGATCTGAGTGGTGGAGACGCTGGCGTGTCCCAGAAGTTGTTGGACGTTGATCAGGTCCGCGTCGCCGTCCAACATGTGGGTGGCGAAGGAGTGGCGCAAGGTATGAGGGGTTACCCCCTCAGGGAGCCCAGCCTCCTTCACGTACCCCTTAACTATGAGCCATAGCCCCTGTCGGGTCAATCTCTTTCCCCGCTGATTGAGGAAGAGAGCCCTCTCCCCCGGGTTTTCCGGTTTCAGGAACCCCCTCCTGCCCCTCTCTACATACCCCCGCAGGGCCTCTACAGCCTGAGCGTAGATGGGGACTATCCGCTCTTTCGAGCCCTTTCCCCAACAGCGAACCGAGGCGGAAGCGAGATTCAGATCGTCCAGGTTCAAAGATACAACCTCGCTGGCCCTCATGCCCGTAGCGTAGAGCAGGTGCAAAAGAGCGCGGTCCCGCAACCCTTTGGCGCCAGCCTCTTTGCCCGGCTGGGCGAGAAGGCTTTTCACCTCCTCGAAGGAGATAACCCTAGGGAGCCGCTTCTCCACCCGGGGGGAGTCGAGGGCGGCTGTGGGATCATCGCTAGTGTGGCCCTCCCGCCACAAAAAGTGAAAGAAAGATTTAATGGCCGCCACCTTGCGGGCCACGGTGGACGAGGCGTACTGTCGCTCCTCCTTGAGATGCATAATGTAAGAGATAATGTCTGGCTTCTCCACCCCCGCCCAAACCCACCTCCTCCCTTCCGCCAGAGCCATCAAGTAGTCGAGAAACTGGCCAAGGTCGATCTTGTAGGCGGATAGTGTGTTAGGAGAATACCCCTTCTCTACGGAGAGATGCTCCAGAAAGTCATCGATCCTCTCCCTTACTTTCGTCTCCTCCATGCGCCTCTCCTTTGCCCTGCAAGAACCTTCAAAAGCAGAACTATTCTAACACAACTTTCCATGAAATCAACTCCCACCAAGTATAGATGACCTCAGCCACGGTTGCAACTCTATCGCTCTGCCAAAATCCCTCTCCATGGCAGCGGTCCTCTGTAACACAAAAGTGGTCCGCGACCCTGGCCACTCGTACCTCGCGGCCTTCTAAAACCCCTAGAGGATGAACATCGCATCGCCGAAACTGTAAAAACGGTAGCCCCGCCTGATCGCCTCTTGGTAAGCCTCATCGATCAACCCCTTTCCCGCGAAGGCGGCTACCAAGAGAAGTAAGGTCGAGCGGGGCAGGTGGAAATTGGTGATCAGGGCGTCCACCACCCGAAACCGATAGCCAGGATAGATATAGAGATCCGTCCAGCCCTTATAGGGGGGTATCTGCCCCTCTCTATACGCCGTCTCCAAGACCCGGACAGCGGTCGTCCCTACCGCTATCACCCGTCGCTTCCCTCTCTTAGCCCGGTTCAGAGCCTCGGCCACCGAGGGGGAGAGTTCGCCATACTCCGCCTCTAGCGTGTGTTCCTCCACCTCCTCGGTTCTCACCGGCCGGAAGGTGCTGGGGCCGATGTGCAGAGTGATAAATAGAAACTGAACCCCCTTAGCCCTTATCTTCTCCATGAGTTGAGGGGTGAAATGCAGCCCCGCGGTGGGCGCGGCCACCGAACCCTCCCACCGAGCGTATACCGTCTGATACCGCTCTCCATCTTTCAATGGCTCGTGGATATAAGGTGGGAGAGGGATCTCGCCTAGTTGGCAAAGATCCACCGGAGAATCGAACTCCAACAAGCGGCCCCTTTCCGTGACTTCGAGGACCTTGGCTCGAAGTGAGAAAGGGGAGACACCGAACTCCAGCTCGCTCCCCACCCTAACTTTTCGTCCCCTCACCAAACCCTCCCAGAGCCTATCTCCCCGCTTAGCGGTGAGCAACACCTCCACCTTTCCCCCTGTGGGCACCTTGTGGCCTAGAAGGCGCGCCGGGATGACCCGGCTGTCGTTGGCCACTAAGAGGTCGCC
>JAUVHF010000138.1 GCA_030593425.1 Anaerolineales bacterium | reverse complement strand
CTGGCGGACCGTATCCAGGCCCGATTGGGAAAGAAGGGTTAGCCTTGGAACGAGAGGTTATAGAGACGCCCTCTGCTCCCCCGCGAGTGCCCGGGGGGGAGGCCCACCTCATCGCTCAAGCGGCAATGGTGATCATGTTGGGCCAGGTGGCCAGTCGCGTCCTGGGGCTGGTTCGAGAGATGGTCATCTCCCACCTCTTCGGGGCCACCGGCCTGGTGAGTGCCTTCCGGGTGGCGGCCATCGTCCCCACCATGGTCTATGACCTCCTCATCGGGGGGATGATCACCGCGGCCCTGGTTCCTGTCATAAGCGACTACGCCCAGCCCGAAAGACGAGAGGAACTGTGGAAACTGATCAGCCTCCTCTTCAGCTTGGCTATCGTCGTCCTCGCCCTGGTGGTCGTGGTCTTGGAGTTGGGCGCTCCTGTGGTGTCCTGGCTCCTGGGGGGCGGCCTCAGCCCTCCCCTGCAGGCCCAGACCACCAGACTGGCCCGCTTGATTATGCCCGCCACCATCTTCTTTGGCCTCTCTGGAGTAACAACGGGGCTCCTCTATGCCCGACAGCGTTTCATCTACCCCGCCTTCGGCGCCGCCATCTTCAACGGAGGGATAATCCTGGGAGCCCTCATCCTCTCCCCTTGGCTGGGCATCGCCTCTCTATCCTTGGGGGTAGTTCTGGGCTCTATGCTCCAGTTGGCCATTCAACTTCCCGCCCTCCGTGATCTAAGGTTTAACTTCTCTCTAGAGTTTGACCATCCGGGTCTCCGCCGCATAGTCAGCCTCTATATCCCTGTACTTTTGGGGTTGGTGGTGAGCCAGGTGGGGATAGCCATCGACAGGAACCTAGCCTCCCGCACCGGGCCCCAGAGCATCGCTTGGATGCAGAACGCCACCACCCTCGTCCAGTTTCCCTTGGGACTGGTGGTGGTAGCCATCTCTGCTGCCGTTCTCCCCTCTCTATCCCAGTTCGCCATCGCCGAGGAGATGGTTCGCTTCCGCCGCACCTTAGCCACGGGCTTGAGGATGGTTTTAGTCCTCATCCTGCCTGCTGCGGCTGGGCTTCTGGCTCTGGCGACCCCTATCATAGCCCTCATCTTCGAGCACGGAGCCTTTCAACCTTACGATACCTCATACACGGCTCAGGCGCTTCGCTGGTATCTTTTGGGATTGCCCTTCGCGGCTGTAGATCAGCCCCTCATCTTCGCCTTCTACGCTCGCAAGGATACGAAGACCCCCGTGTTGGTAGGGGTGTTCTCCGTCCTGGTTTATCTGGTTGTGGCCCTAGCCACCATCCGGCCCATGGGGATGATAGGACTGGTCTTCGCCAACTCGGTCCAGTGGGCTAGCCACGCCTTGGTGATGCTCATTCTAGCCCATCGACGACTGGGGCTGCTGCGCGGCCAAGGCTTGCTCCTCGCTCTGAGCAAAGCGCTTTTGGCCTCTACGGTGATGGCCTTGATGACCTATGGGACGGCCAAAGGACTAGAGGCGTTTGTAGGAAGGGGCTTGCTAGGGGAGCCTCTAATCGTCATCGGGGCTGGGGGGGTGGGGTTTCTTACCTATACCCTTCTCATCCTTCTCCTTCGCTCCGAGGAAGCGAGTCTGGTGATCGAACTGGTGAAAGGGCTATGGCGAGGAAAACGTTTACAGTTTGACGTAAGATCCGGGGGGGAGTAGAATAGATTCGACTAGACAAGAGTATGGGTGACGAGCGTTCTTTAGAGGGTCTATCTGCGGAGGAGTTGGAGAGGCTGCTTTCCGCCAAGCGGAGGGCCGAACGGCTGCATCGTTTTCGGGCCATTGTTGAGGAGGAAGGGCGGGAGGCCTCGGTTGGCGAGGAGTTGCCCGGCCTTCTCCCCACAGGCCAAGGGGGCCCTGTTAGGCAGGGTGCGAGCAGAAGTTATCGATCTCCTTCGGTGACAGAGGTCAAGGTCCCCTTCCGCACCCCTCAGGTGGCCCCCTCAGGGAGCCCTTTTCCTCAAGGATCCCTGAGGGAGGAGAGGAGAGGCCGGGTATGGCGTAGGTTACGAGATCGCTTTCTTCTCCTGGTGGAGTTAGGGGCCCTCTTAGGCCTTATAGGTGTGGTGGTGGTCTCCTTCTATAACCTGCGCCTGCTCAACCGAGAGGTGGTCCAGACCAGGGGTCAAGGGGCTACCGCCATCCCTGTCGCACTTCTCCCAGGGAGCAGTTTCCCACCCACCAGCGAGATGCCCGCTCCGTACCAGCATCTAGTCCAAGGGCTTACCCCCATCCCCATCCCCACCCCAGGCCGGGAGCAGGCCACCCACATCGTCATCTCGGCTATCGATGTCGATGCCCCGGTGGTGGAGGGGGACGGCTGGGAGGAACTGAAGATGGGGGTGGGGCATCATATCGGTTCGGCGAACCCTGGGGAGCGGGGAAACATGGTGGTCTCCGGCCATAACGATGTCTTCGGCGAGGTGTTTAGGCGTCTGGGGGATTTGGGGCCGGGGGCTGAGATCATCGTCTATGCTGGGGAGACTCCTTATCGATACCTGGTGAGGGAGAGGAGGATCGTGGAGCCCGACGAGGTGAGCGTGATGGAGCCCACTACCAAGGCTACCATGACCCTTATTACCTGTTACCCGTATCTGATCGATACCCATCGTCTGGTGGTTATCGCCGAGTTGGAGGGGCAGTAGAAGGAAAGGTATTCGATGGCTAAGAAACGCCGTAGCCGAAGGCGTAGAGGGAAGAAGAAGCGCGCTCCTGTGGCGGCAGCGCGGTCTGGGCTACTCCCTGAGGAGAAGAGAGCAGAGGCGAAGGCTGACCCAGGCATAGAGGCGGTGGCTTTGGCCGAGCAGTACCCTCACGTTTACGATGACCTGAAGAGGATAGCGATTCTGGCGAGCATCATGTTCGCCATCCTGATCATCCTCTCCTTCCTCATCAAGTAGCGTCCGAGCCTGTCCTGCCCTTCGGGTCCTGAGGACCCTCGGGGTCCGTCCTTATCCCTACGGGATCCTGTAAGGACAGATCCCGTGGGAAAGGAAGCGCGGCGAAGGGTTCATCTCGGATGAGAACGTCGCAGTTCATCTGCGACGTTACTAAGGAAATAGAGGCCACAAAAAAGCCCCACATCGCGTGGGGCTCCCATCACATCAGGCTATTCGCTCTCCCCGGACTCGGTAAAGCGTTCCCAGGACAGCGAGTAACCCCATCTCCAGTCCCAGGTGGATAATGGCACAGAGCCAGAGGTTGTGGGTGAAGAGGAAGATGAGGGCTATCACCAGGGCTAGGCTCCCGTTCCAGAGTATCTCCCCTCGTCGTTCTGTGCCCAGGGTGCGGCGTAATTTGGGATTCGTGGCCCATTCGATAAAGACGACCCCCAAGCCGGCAAAGACTCCCCAGTAGTCTCCCAAGACTGTTAACGGCCCGCTGCGATAGAAGGCCCAATGGGCTTCCAGGTAGATGATTTCCAAGAGGATAAGGGGCCAGCCCCAAGGCTGGGATAGGATATGCACCTCTGCTAAGCGGGGCCTCTCCACCTTACGACGCCCCAAGGAGCGGAGGTAGTGGCTCCAACCCCAGACCAGAAGAAGGAAGGCCCCTAACCCAAGAGGCACACCGGCACCGATACCTCTGATCCAGTCGAGATCGCTAAGGCCCAGAAGTCGAGGGCTCATGGCCCCCTTGATGAGGGCCAGAAAAGGGAGGCCCACGTAGTAAGCGAAGCGGAAGATCCGAGCGAGCCAGAAGCGATGGGGCCAGGAGTCGAGCCTGGTCACTAAGCGGCCGAGGCGGGTATGTGGCGAGCGGCCTGTCCTGGCACGCCCTGTCCCGAACCCGACAGGGTCTAGGGATGACAGGCCAGGGCGACCATAGTCAAGAAAGTTAACGGCCAGAGCGTAGAGGGCTATCGAGCCGGCGATCCAAAGGAGAAGCCGCGCTTTGTAATCGAGGAGGCTGAGGAGGATCTGGAGGAGACTCAAAAGGTATCTCCTTTGCTTCTTGAATCCAGGTCGCGAAAGTCCGCGGGAGAGCCGCGGACCATGAGCATGGGCGAGACAGGACTCGAACCTGTGACCTTACGGATGTGAACCGTACGCTCTAACCAACTGAGCTACTCGCCCTGGCCTACATTATAGCATCGGGCGAGGCGAATTGCAAGGGTTGCCTTTTGGTGATATGATTAAAGTCGATGCAAGATAGGACCTATGCCATAGCCTTCCTATTGGTTCTAGCCCTCATCTGCTTGGGGGCCTATGTGGCCGTCACCACCGTTCTCTTTAGCCCTCGGGTTCCCACCATCTCCTTGGGGACGCCGACGCCTGCCGCCCCTCTTGAGGTGACGGCTACCCCGACGTTGCCCCTCTTCCCCACCCCTACTTCCCCCCCTTCCCTTGTCACCCCCGTCGCTCCCACGCCTACACCTCTGCCCCCCGCCACCCCCACCTCTTCGCCCACGCCTACCCCAGAGCCGTCGCCTACCGGCCCCACTCCAACGGCTGCACCAATTACCATGGTGGAGGAGTTGGTTGGCCTGTGGTTTTCAGGCGGGTACTCGCGATTCAAGGGGGACGGAACCTATCGCCTTGCCACTTCGCCTGATACGATCGAAGACCGCCCATATCTCGAAGGAGAGTTTTGGTTCGAGGGGGGGCAGCTTTTCGTTAAGGATTCCGCCGGGATTCCTGGCTGGGATGTCTGCGTAGGGCGGCCCGCCGGCAGCTACGAGGTGCAGGGGGCAGTGAGGG
>JAUVHF010000032.1 GCA_030593425.1 Anaerolineales bacterium | reverse complement strand
GGTGCCCACCAAGATATAGGAGGCGGTACCCATGCTCCCGGGGACAAGTACCGGTTGGCCGATCTCCTGATAATCTTTCGGGAGCCCAGGGAAACCGGGGCCCGCGGCCCGCGTAGCCCCCTTGCGATGGACCACAACCTTAGCCCGCCGACCATTCACCCGATGCTCCTCCACCTTGCCGATGTTGTGGGCCACGTCGTAGACCGAGGTCAACTCCCAATTCTTCACCCTGCCCGCCAGCACCTCTTCAAAGATGATCCGCACCCAATGAGCGATCACCATCCGGTTGGCCCAAGCGAAATTAGCGGCACAGGCCATGGCTCCAAAGTAGGCCTGCCCCTCCGGCGATTCGAAGGGCGCACAGACTAACTCCCGATCCGGCAGGCTGATGTTGTATTTCCGCACCGCCTTCTGGAGGCTGCGTACATAGTCACTACATACTTGATGTCCCAAGCCGCGTGAGCCACAGTGGATCTGAACGGCCACATGGCCTTGGTGGAGGCCAAAGGCCTCAGCCACCTCTTCATCGTAGACCTCTACCACCTCGTCGATTTCGAGAAAGTGGTTGCCCGAACCCAGAGAGCCCACCTGCTTACGGCCCCTATCCTTAGCCCGCTGGCTCACCTGCCTGGTATCGGCGGCGGCCATGCAGCCCCCCTCCTCCGTATGCTCCAGGTCTTGCTTGGTTCCATACCCTTGCTGGACCGTCCACTTAACGCCCTGCACCAGAATCTCGTCCAGTTGCCTCGCCGAGATCTTTATGCCCCCTTTACCCAGGCCACTGGGCACCCTGTTGTAAAGGGCGGGGATCAACTCTTCCACGTAAGGCGCCAGCTCCTCCATGGAAATATCAGAGGCCATCACCCGCACGCCGCAGTTAATGTCGTAGCCGATCCCCCCCGGGGAGATGACCCCTTCGGGTGGCAAGGTAGCAGCGACTCCACCGATGGGGAACCCGTACCCCTGATGGATATCCGGCATAGCCAGGGTGAAGCGGACTACACCAGGGAGGGTGGTGGTGTTCACCAACTGCTCCATAGAGCGATCCCGGTAAGAGGCCTCAAGCAACTCCTTGTCAGCGTAGATGCGGGCCGGCACCCGCATATCGGAGCGATAGGAGGTGGGGATCTCGTAAAGATACTTGTCTATCTGTCTTATATCTTTTCGTTCGACCATCTTGCCCCCTCCTCTAGTTATACCTCACACATCAAAAACGATACTGGCTGCGTATCCTTCCTCCGTTTTCTCTATCTTAAGGTCGTGGTAGGTGACAGCCTTGATACCCATACGCGGCACGAACCTCTTCCCCCCTTTGACCACGGCCCTCAACTCCGTGGGCGATAAGGTGCTGAGCTCAAACTCTTTATAGACTTCATCATGGGCCTCACGAAGATATAGCAGTTCGCCTAACCAATCGACAAGCAGGGCCTCAAGGTCTGAAGCCTCTAAAGAGACCTCTCGCTCAATGGTGGGGCCCAACTCCCCCATATCTGCCAAGAGGTCGAACATCCCATAGGCGGCGTTGGCGAAGAGTTCCGGCAAATCCCGCCCAAAGGCTCGGATGGCGGCATCGGCGGTGTGCTCGACCTCTTCATACCGCCTCACCTCAGGTCCAGCCATCGGGTTTCTTTCCTGGCCCAGGATCTTTCGAGCCCGAGAGACGTCCAGATACATCTGGCTCACCAGTTCCTCAACGGAAGCGAACCTCCTCTCAGGACGCAGCCGTTCGATGAACTCCAGCCGCAACTCTTCCCCGTAGAGATGGCCCTCGAAATCGAGGATGTGGGCCTCTACCAGCCGCTTCCCTTCGCCGAAGGTGGGACGAGTCCCCACATTAGCCAGCGCGGGGTGGTTTTCAGCCCCCCATTGAACGCGCACAACATATACCCCATCGGCGGGGATCACCCGCTTCTCTAGCACCTCTAGGTTTGCGGTGGGAAAACCTAACTCCTTCCCCCGTCCGGCTCCCACGATTACCCGCCCCGTTACGGTAGGATACCGCCCCAGGGATCCAGTGGCCTCCTCGATTCGCCCCTCGGATATGAGGGCCCGGATCTTGCTGCTGCTCACCGGCTCCCCCCTCACTCGGAGGGGCTCCACCAGATGAACTTCGAAGCCTAACTTAGAGCCCAATACCTTAAGTTGACTCACGTCTCCCTCACGTCGGTAACCGAAGACGAACCCCCGCCCTACCCAGATCTCCCGCGGGCGGAGATGATCATGAAGGGAGCGGATGAAAGCCTCCGCAGTGGTACAAGCCACCTGAGGGGTGAAAGAGATAACCACTAGAAAATCAAGGCCTAGCGCCCCAAGGAGCCGTATCCTCTCTTCCAAAGTGTTCAGATATAAGATCGACTCATGGGGAAGGAGGATCTCGTGGGGATGAGGGTCGAAGGTCACCGCTCCCGCCAGTAAAGCCTTCTCCCTGGCTCTCTTTACCATTCCCTCGATCAGATAACGATGGCCCAAATGCACTCCATCGAAGATGCCTACGGTAAGGATGGAGTCTCGTTCCAGTTCCGCTTCGCCCAGATCGGTGATCACTCTCATAGGGGTTGGAAAACCTTCTTGGGCTGCCACAGATCCTCCTCGAAGGCCAAAAGGGCTACAAACTCCCCAGCGATCGAATAGGCGCGAAGAAAAGGCGTCTTTGCTGGTTCCCCTGGTATGCTCTGACCATGACGAACCCTTTTCTCCTTCTCCCTATCCAAGATAAGCGCCTCGAACTGGAGAAGGGCCTCGTCGATGGGGTGGGTCAGGAGCCCCCAGAACCCACCACGGAAGACCTCCTCCACCTCTTGGAGAGTGGCCGCCTCTTCCAGGGTGAAACGGCCACAAGCCAAACGGGTTAGGCTGGAGAGGTGAGCGCCACACCCCAGTTTCTCCCCCAGATCCCGTGCTAAGGCCCGCATGTAGGTGCCAGGGGAGCAGGTCACTTCTATCTCCAAGAAAGGGGGAGCCCAGTCGAGCACCTCCAGCCTAAAGATCTCCACCTCCCGGGGGGTGGGCTCTACAGGCACCCCCTGGCGAGCCAGCCGGTAGAGGGGTACCCCCTCCTTTTTCAGAGCCGAATAGATGGGCGGAACCTGCTGAATCCGCCCCTGGAAGGAGACTAAGGCGTGTTCGATCTCTTGCAGAGCGATTCCTCTTGGTTCAGAGCGAGAGATAACCCTCCCTTCCGCATCACCCGTGTCCGTGGTTATCCCCAGCCTTACCTGAGCCCGATATACCTTGGGGCTCTTCATCAGGTACTCGGTAACCCGAGTCGCCTGGCCAAAGCAGACCAAAAGCACTCCGGTAGCCATGGGGTCCAAGGTGCCAGCGTGACCCACTCGCCTTATCCCTGAAGCCTGCCGCACTTTAACTATCACATCGTGGGAGGTCAAACCCTGCGGTTTATCGATATTGAGGATACCCGAACCGGGGCATAGATAGGCCTCTCTCCCTGGACAAGCAAAACCGCAGGCCAGGCATGGTTCCCTCGTCTGAAAGCCCCGGTGTGGCGATCTTGTCACTCTCAACCCTCAAGGGGCGAAGAGAGCCTCTCCTTTGCCTTAGCCAGAACCTCCTTCATCACCTCCTCCAGTTTCCCTTCTAGAGAGCAGCCCGCGGCCTGGGGATGGCCGCCGCCCCCGAAATATTGAGCGATGGAGGAGACATCGACCTCTGGTCTGGATCTAAGGCTCACCTCTATCAGGCCGTCCTCCCTCTCCCTGAAGACGATGGCTATATCCGCTTGGCCCACGGAAGCCAGGAGGTTGACCACGCCATCTCCCCGGTCAGCGCTGGCTCCGTGACGACTCCGCATAGTCCTAGTCTCGGTAGCCCAGACCATTCGCCCATCCAGCCTCAGGCTCTCGATTATCGCGCCCCAAAGACGAAGGGTGGAGAGGTCCCAATGGCGGAAGACCTTCTCCGTGATCTCCCTTAGCGAAGCCCCGGCCCTCATAAGTTGGGTGGCTATCTCCAAGGTTCGGACTGTGGTGTTCGCCGTCCTGAAGCCTTGGGTATCGGTGACCAGGCCGGTGAGGAGATAGGTGGCCAGAAGAGGGTCTAACGGTATCTTCAAATCGGGCAAGAGGTCGTATATGATCTCCGCCGTGGCCGCGGCCTCCCTCTTCACCAGGTTGACCGTTCCGAAGAACCTATTGGTAACGTGATGATCGATGTTAAGGAGGGGCAGCCCTGACTGCGCCACCTTCTCCCCCAGGGAGCCGAATCGGCCAAGGTCGCTGGCGTCGAGGGCGATAGCCAAATCTTCGTCCCCAGGTTCTCGGGCTTCAAATTGCTCGCCTCCCGGCAGGAAGGCGAGCATCGAGGGGAGAGGGTCCTCGCAGGCTAAGGTGGCCTGCCCCCCCATCTTCTCCAGGGCTCGACCCAAGGCTAAGGCGGACCCGATAGCATCCCCATCGGGTGCCTGGTGGGCCATGATATAGGCTCTCCTTGTACCCCGAAGCAACTCCAGGGGGGTCACTCGCCCTCCAACCGCTGAAGCAGGTCGACGATCCGCTGCCCCCGCTCCAGGGAATCGTCTAGATGGAAGAACATCTCCGGTATATACCGCAACGATAACCGCGCTCCCAACTCCCGGCGCAGGAAACCCCCGGCTCTCTCGAGACCCCGTAGCGCCTCTTGCCGCTCCCCCTGACTACCCAGGGAACTGACATATACGTGAGCGCGTTTCAGATCGGGGCTTGTCTCCACGGCGACGACCGTTAAACCCTCTAGGCGGGGGTCCTTCACCTTCATTCGCAATAATTCGCTTAACTCTCCCCTGAGGAGCCCGTTCACCCTTCTCTGCCTACGGCTGGGCATACCTATCCTACCCTCTCCTTCTTGTAGGCCTCTATGATATCCCCTTCCTCAAAATCTTCGAAGCCATCCAAGCCTATACCACATTCAAAGCCCGCAGCCACCTCCTTCACATCCTCCGTAAACCGCTTCAGAGAGGCGATCTGGCCATCATAAAGGACTTCTCCATCCCGGATCACCTTCGCCTGAGCGTTGCGGCGGATCTCCCCTTCCTCCACGTAAACGCCAGCCACCTTCCCGCGCCTACTGATATGGAAGACCGCTCGTACCTCTGCCTGGCCCAGGACCACATCTTCGTATACCGGCTCCAAGAGCCCCTGGAGAGCCTTATCCACATCCTCGATGAGTTTGTAGATCACCTCATATTGGCGGATCTCCACCCCCTCCATCTCAGCCATAGAGCGGGCAGTGGGCTCCGCCTGAACGTTGAAGCCGATGATGATCGCCTCCGAGGCGATAGCCAAGTTCACGTCCGATTCGGTGATATTCCCCGTCCCCTCATGGATGATCCTCACCCTGAGGTTCTCATCCCCTAACCTCTCCAAGGAGTTCCTCACCGGTTCCAGGGAACCTTGGACATCGCCCTTGAGGATGACCAAGAGTTCCTTGACCTTGCCGGCCTGCATCTGATCGTATATCTCATCCAGACTGAGGCGCGGAAGCCGACGTTCCCCAGCCGCCTCCCTCTCCGCACGCTCCTGAGCCAGGGTTTTCGCCCTCTTCTCATGGGGCATAACCTCGAAGGTATCCCCGGCCCTGGGGACATCGGAGAGACCCAGAATGGCTACCGGAGTGGAAGGGGTGGCCTTCTTCACGGGTTTCCCTTGATAGTCGAACATGGCGCGCACACGGCCGTAGATGCTCCCCACAACTAGGTTGTCCGCCACCTTCAAGCTTCCGTTCTGGACCAAGACAGTAGCCATGGGGCCACGACTTCTATCCAGTTTCCCCTCGATCGCCGTCCCCATGGCTGGGCGATGGGGGTTGGCTCTGAGTTCCGAGAGATCTGCTACCAAAAGGATCATCTCTAGAAGGGCATCCAACCCCTCCTTTTCCTTTGCGGAGACGGGAACACAGATCACCTCCCCACCGTGCTCCTCAACGGTTAAGCCGACCTCAGCCAGTTGCCGCTTGACCCTCTCTTGGTCGGCATCCTTCTTATCGATTTTGTTTAGAGCGACGATCATAGGGACTCGGGCAGCCCGAGCGTGATCTATCGCCTCCTTGGTTTGGGGCATCACCCCATCGTCGGCGGCTACCACAAGCACGGCTATGTCGGTAACCTGGGCCCCCCGGGCTCGCATAGCGGTGAAAGCCTCATGGCCCGGAGTATCTATGAAGGTTATCTTCCTCCCCTTCTTCTCCGCCTGATAGGCGCCTATATGCTGGGTAATCCCCCCTACCTCGCTGGCTACCACGTTGGTCTCTCTGATGGCATCTAGGAGGGTGGTCTTACCATGATCCACATGGCCCATCACCGTTACCACCGGGGGGCGAGGTTCCAGATCCTCAGGCGCTTCTTGGGCGTAGATCTCTCTCAGGGGGACCTCGGTAAGGGGAGCAGGAGGAGCCTCGACTTCCGGAAGAGGAGGCGGTGCCTCCTCCCGCGGTTCGAAACCCATATCACTAGCCACGACGGCCGCTGTGTCGTAGTCGATAGTCTGATTGATATTGGCCATGATCCCATCGGCGATCAATTCCTTGATCACCTCGATAGGGCTAACCCCTAACAGTTCTGCCAATTGTCTGACAGTGATGAGATCGGGTATAGTGACAACCTTACGACCCTCCTTTGTTTCCATGTTCACCCCCTTCCCCGCAATCCTATTCAAACGCCTGCTCTGTCCTCCTAGGTTGTTCCTTGGTCAAGGTACGACCATACTCCAAGAGACGTGCCCGTTCCTCAGGGCTAAGGACAACCTTCAAGGCACGATCCAACCCCCTTTTCTCCAGGGCGGCCTCCCAGCAGGTCTGATCGGGACAAAGATAGGCACCTCGGCCACTCTTCTTGCCCTCAGGGTCCACCTCCACACCTCCAGCAGGAAGGCGCACTATTCGCACCAACGCCCTCTTGGGGCTGATACGACGGCAACCCACACAGGTCCGCTGGGGAATGTGTCTGGCCCGCTTCATGGCTGCCCTCCCAGGTCTGGGGCCCTATTCACTCTCCTCCTCTTCCTCTTCCAGATCCAGGTCGTAATCATACTCGCCCTGCTTCCAGAGCTCGATCTCCCTCTGCCAATCGTCACGACTTCGGCTAGGCCTACGTAACTTCCGAGCGACTACCTCGCCTAACCTCTCGTCGTAAACCAGATCCCGCCTGGGCTTCTTTTTCTTCCCCGCGAATATAAGTTTTTCTTCCTCTTCCTCCTCCCACTCCTCTCCTTCCTCCAAGGGCATCTCTTCAGGAACTATCTCTATTTCCGCCGGTTTAACCTCTTCGAGCGCAACCTCGGCTTCTTTTGCCTCCTCAGCCCTCGCTTCTACCGGCGCAACCTCTTCAGGCACCGCCTCCGTTACCTCCAACACCGCTTCTTCAAGAGCAGGCGCTGGCAGGGCCTCCTCAACCTCCTCAACAACCGGGTAGAGGTTTGCCATCTTCAACCGCCCCTTTATCCCCTCCAGGGATTTGGGACCCAACCCGGGGATAGCCAAGATCTCCTCCTCACCCTTTTCCAGCCGCCCCAAGAGCCCACCTACCTGGGTCACTCCCGCCTGCTCCAAGGCGTTTTGGAACCGTGTGGAGAGGCCTAGAACCTGGATAGGGGTCTCTTCGGTGATCTCTCCCGGCTCCAGTTCGCCCTTAGCCAGGGCCTCGGCTAGGCGCGCCGTCTCCTCCGCGGCTAATCGGGCGACCCTCTCCGCCGCCTCAGCGGGGCTCATAATGTCGATCCGCCAGCCGGTCAACTTGGCGGCCAAACGGGCGTTCTGCCCCTCCCGGCCGATGGCCAAGGATAACTGTTTTTCCGGAACCACCACGATAGCCGTCTTCCCCATCTCTTTACCTTCCACCAATTCCACGCCTACCGGCCGCGCCGGGCTCAACGCTTTGGCGATGAACTCCCCGGGATCTGGGCTCCACTCCACGATATCTATCTTCTCTCCGCCCAACTCGTTGACGATAGACTGGATCCTCACCCCGCGCATCCCCACACAAGCTCCTACCGGGTCCACCCCCGGCTGCAGAGCGGCCACGGCTACCTTGGAACGAGAACCGGGTTCGCGGGCGATGGCCTTTATCTCCACCGTCCCGTTATATATCTCGGGCACCTCTAGCTCCAAGAGGCGACGGAGCATAGCCCAATGGGTGCGGGAAACGATGATTTGAGGGCCACGGCTGGTCTTAGTTACACTCAACACGTAGACTCGTAACCTTTGCCTAGGGCGGTATCTCTCGTTCGGCACCTGCTCGCTACGAGGCAGGATAGCTTCCACTTTCCCCAGGCTCAAGATGATGACCTGAGAATTGATACTTTGCACCATCCCGTTCAGTATCTCCCCCTCCTTATCAGCAAAGGCTTCATATAACGCATCCCTTTCCGCTTCCCGGATCCGCTGCAATATCACCTGTTTAGCCGTCTGGGCTGCTACCCGGCCGAAGTCCGAAGGGGTCGTCTCCACCAAGACCGTCTCCCCCAGGGCCACCTCTTCCACCAGTTCTTTGGCCTCAGCCAAGGAGATCTGGGAACGGTTGTCTTCTAGCCCCTCGACAACCTCTTTCTCGGTGAAGATCCTCACCTGCCCGGAGTCGGGATCGATCTTAGCGGTGACATTGGCGAGGCCGCCAAAGTCCCGTTTATAGGCCGAGACCAAAGCCTGCTCCACGGCTTCCAATACCACCTCTTCCGAGAGACCTCGTTCGGCACAGACTTGGTTGATGGCTCTAATAAAGTCGCTCTTCATCTAGCCACTCTCCATACCACTACTACTGATTTACGGCCGCCATAAGAAGAAAAGTGGGGGTTTCCCACTTTTCATAGAAGCGGCTAAACTTATTATATCACCTTTTTGCACTCCGTGCAAGTTGAACCTTATACCTATCGCCGAGCAAGCGGTAAAGATGGGGAAACTCTAGGACTCTTGAACTCTCCTCGTCCCGGCGCTTAACCTCCACCCCACCCACTTCTAAGGTTCTTCTGCTCACCGTTAACCGAAGAGGCAGACCGATAAGATCCGCATCGTTGAACTTCACCCCCGGGCTCTCCTCCCGATCGTCATATAAGACTTCATACCCTCGAGCCAAAAGAGCCCCATATGACCCTTCCGCCGCCTCGGACACCTCCGCCTGGCCAATATCTAAGGCCACTAGATGAATCTGGTAGGGAGCGATCTCTGGAGGCCAGATGATCCCCTCTTCATCGTGACTCTCCTCAATGACCGCGCCCAAGAGGCGTCCCGTCCCCATGCCGTAGCAGCCCATCACCAGGGGCTTCTTTTGACCATCCTTATCTAAGAAAGTAGCCCCCAAGGCCTCGCTATACTTGATCCCCAGTTTGAAGATGTGGCCCAGTTCAACCCCTCTGGTGAGGCGAAGCGGCTTTCTACAGCCAGGGCAAAGGTCGCCCTCGCGCACCATAGCGATATCGGCCAAGAGATCCACCTCGAAATCACTAGGGTAGTTGACGTCCTTTAGATGGTGCCCCTCCTTATTGGCTCCGGCTACGAAGTTGGACCCTTCACGGATGGAGCGATCGGCTACTATCTTCACTTTGCCTTTGAACCCCAGGGGCGAGGCGTAACCAGCCACTATGCCCGCCCCCTTGACCTCTTCCTCGGTGGCCAGACGCAACTCCGAAGCCTGGAGCAGGCTGGCTAACTTAGCCTCGTTCACGTCCAGATCACCCCTGATGATCACGAAAACCAACTGGCCAAGGGCGATGTAGAAGATGGCTTTAAGGGTCTCCCTGGTGGGGACTCCTAGGTAATCGGCCACCTCCTGGATGGTCATCATCCCCGGGGTAGCCACCTCCTCCAAGGGTCGCTCCTTTTGCCCAGCCACCTCCTCCCTCATAGCCACCGCCCCCTCCGCGTTGGCGGCCCAGCCGCAGGCCTGGCAAAGCACTAAGGTATCCTCCCCAGCCTCGTTTGGGAGCATGAACTCGTGGGAGGCTCGGCCTCCCATGAGGCCCGGAGCCGCTTCCACCACCAACGGCTCCAGGCCGCACCGGCGGAAGATGTTGAGATAGGCTTGATAGACCTGAGGATAGTAATCGTCTAAATCCTCCTCGTTGGCGTGAAAACTGTAAGCGTCCTTCATGGTAAATTCCCGCACCCGGATCAGACCCCCTCGAGAGCGGGGCTCATCGCGGAACTTAGTCTGGATCTGATAGACCATGAAGGGGAGTTGCCGGTAAGAGTTGATCTCCCGCCGAGCCAGGTCGGTCACCACCTCCTCGTGGGTGATCCCCAACACCAACTCCCGTCCGGTCCGGTCGCGGAAGCGAGCCATCACCGGCCCTGCCTCTTCGTACCTTCCTGTGGCCTGCCAAAGTTCTGCTGGATGGACAGAGGGCAACCGGATCTCTTGGCCGCCGATGGAGTCCATCTCCTGGCGCATGATCCCTTCGATCTTCTTGAGGGCTCGCCAGCCCAGGGGTAGATAACTGTAGATGCCCGCCGCCAAAGGACGGATCATCCCAGCCCTAAGCAAAAGTTGATGGCTAACCATGGTCGCCTCGGCGGGAACCTCCCGCAGAGTCCGGCCGAAGAGTTTGGAAAGGCGCATGATCGACTCCTAATAGAGTTGGCCAGCCTTCGGTCTGGAAGGCGGGCCCAGATGCAGATTGCCCCGCACGCCTATCCAGACCCCCGGTCTGGTCAGGTAGGGCTCCCAACATAGACAAATCTGAAAAGTGGCCAATCTCCCCTCATCCGCTTTCCTGGCAAGAAATATAGCATAGAGGCTCGAAGCAGACCAACTCTTGTTCACTAGAGACACCCCGTCTTCTCCAGATGTCTCCACCCAGCCACGATCTCCTCTGACGAATAAGGGTAATCGAACTCAAAGACGCGTAGGGCCTCGGTCGGGATATAGGGAGCCAGAGCCCCGAACTCTATCTCCCCTTGGCCGGGGATGCCGTGATCGCGAAGGCCAACTATGTCATGGAAATGGATCCCCAGCATCCGCTCCCCATAGGTGCGGAGCCACTCCTCCTGGGGGGTGAAGCCTAGATTCTCCAGAGCCCGGGCGTGGCCGGTATCGTGCCAATAGTAGAGGAGAGGGTCGAGGTTCAATAACGTCCCCATCTCCTCACGGTTCGGGATCTCCAGATAATAGTATCTATTCTCCAGGCCGATTTTTACTCCTTTGAGACAGGCGTATTGGGCGATCTCGGCCAGGCTCCTGGTCACCGCTTCCAGGTGGGCTTCTTTCTGGAGAGCGCGGGCCTCTTTTAGCCTTTCCATCAAGGCTCGATATCGTTGTCTCCCTTTCTTCCCCTGCCGGAAAGCCTCCCTCAGTTTCCGCTCCAGTTTCCAGTCCGCATTCACCCGACCCAGATGGAGAACTACAGAGGAGGCTCCCAGGCAGGCCGCTAACTCTACACTCCTTTGAACCATAGAGACCGCCTCTTTCCGTCTCTCCTCATCCAGTGAGGAGGGGAGGAGATCGTTGCGGGTCTGGGCGACCAGATCGATGGTCTGGGGACAAGGAGCGTGAAGGCTAGCGATCTCGTATTCGCCCGGGGATATGCCTTCTAGCATGGTCTCCGTCACCTGGTGGTTCAACTCGTACCGCTCAAAGCCCATCTCCCTGGCAGCGGCGAAAAAGTCGATCAAATGAGTGAAGCGGCTCTGAGCCCACATGGTCGAAAGTATCGGTTCGGACAAGACAACCTCCCCCTCCACTTGACGAAGAGAGGGCTAAAGATATAGAATCATCCCCGCAAAGAGGAAGGGGATATTTCCATGATAGTTAAAGGCCTCGTTGTGGGCCCCTTACAAGTCAACTGTTATCTCGTAGGTTGTGAAGAGACTAAAGAGGGGATCGTCATCGACCCCGGCGGCGACGCCCCAGTGATCCTCTCCCAGATCCACGCCTTGGGGCTGGATATCGCCTATATCGTCAACACCCATGGCCACATTGACCATGTGGCGGCTAATAGATCGATCAAGGAGGCTACCGGCGCCCCCATAGCCATCCATCGCCTCGATGCCCCTTGGCTTACCAATCCTCAGGGCGGCCTAGCCCTAGTCCTGGGAGTCACCCCAGGCCCTCCAGCGGATAGCCTCCTGGAGGAGGGAGACGAAGTGAGGCTCGGCAACATCAGTTTGAAGGTCCTCCATACCCCTGGCCATACCTCGGGTGGCATCTCCCTCCTGGGCGAGGGGGCCATCTTCACCGGAGATGCCCTCTTTGACATGGGCATCGGCCGTACCGACCTCCCCGGAGGCGATTTCAAGACCCTTATAGAGAGCATAAAAACTAAACTCTTCACCCTCCCCGAGGAGACGGTGGTCTACCCTGGCCATGGCCCCGCAACCACCATAGGCCGGGAGAAGAGCATCAACCCCTTCGTGCCTTAGAATATACCATATG